>DXOJ01000583.1 GCA_019412865.1 Bacteroides sp.
TTGATTGCTTTTCTAAATATTTGTGTTTATATTTGTTGTTCTAAACGAACAAAAGTAGACTGGATTATTTAAAGAGAGAGAATTCGGATTGTATATTATTATTGTATTGTTCTTGTAATAGGAATGAAATCTATTATTCTTTAATTTGTCCACTCTAATAGATGACTTAAATTGAGACAGATGGGAAAGAGAAATGTTTTGTATGCCATAGTGTTACTATTGGCTTTGGGTTCTTGCAATGAGGGAGTACAGCAAGAAACTGAGAGTGGAAAACAGCAGTTTGTACGTTTTACCTCCCTAGTAGAGGGTACGTATACAAGAGCGGCAGGAGCTTCGTGGTCTCCAAGTGACGCTATAGGAGTTTATATGAAAAGTTATGGTTCTGTTCTTAGTACTAGTTCCATTGTCGGAGGGGGTGATAATGTAGAATACTTCACGGAAAATGGTGATGGTAACTTCTTGCCTGTGTCTACTTATCTTTCTTTTCCAGATGATGGTAGTAAGGTCGATTTTATAGCGTATTACCCACATCAGGAAGCTGTTAATAATTTTATTTATCCTGTTGATGTTACGAATCAGGCTGATCTTGAGACGATTGATTTATTATATGCTGACAAGCTAGAAGGAATTAGTGAACGTAGTAATGCTTTGAATCTTTCTTTTTCTCATCAATTAGCTCGTTTAGTATTAAATATAAAGAGTGTGGATGGTTCTTCACTGGAAGGGTTGAATGTGTCTATTTCCGGTGTGAAAACAACTGCTAAATTTATGTTGGCAGACGGTACCTTGAATATAGATACAGATTCAAAAGGTTCTGTAGATATGCATATGGTCAGAGGTGGAGGATTGATGGCAGAGGCCATTCTGTTGCCTGAAGGTGTTCTGACAAATGTAAGTTTGGTGTTTCAACAAGGCGGTAAGAAACATGAGCAGATCTTGGATAATGCAAAACTAGAGAAAGGGAATGTATATACATATACTATAAATTTCAAGAATGGTGAGGGACAGGTTGATCCTGAAGCGAAGTATGCAAAATGGAGGGAAACTCCTGTAATTACAAAGAGTCAGTTGGATGATCCTGATATTATGTACGTTATACATGATATGCCTAATTCGATGAAAGACCCGGTTACTAAAAAAGCACTTCGAAACTATTGTTTGCTTTATGATACCGATTTAAAATTTGCTTATTGGGTTGCGTATCCATTATTTGCAGAGGTTATAAAAACTGGAACAAAGAGAACAAATGCATGGGGGTATGATCCCAGTATTGCTTCTAATCTACAGGCTAATTTGTCGAGCGGCTTTAATAGTGGGGCTGTGTATGACCGGGGACATCAGTTACCAAGTGCGGATCGTATATGTGATGCTGCAACAAATAGGACGACATTCTATTATTCGAATATGACTCCGCAGATTGGTAAAAAGTTGAATCAATCTATTTGGGCAAGCTTGGAAGGAAAAGTACGCGGATGGGTTAGTGGAACGGATACTCTTTTTGTGGTTACCGGTGCTATGCCTCCAGCAAACGGTACTATTGAACGTCAGAAAGGAATGGCTGTACCGGCATATTATTTTAAGGCCTTAGCACGTAAAATTGATAATACATTCTATACCATTGCTTTTAAAATGGATAATAAGGAGTATTCTAGTACTGATTATATGAGTACAGCAATGTCTGTCGAAGCATTAGAGCAATTGACAGGATTTACTTTCTTCCCGACTTTGGATGCTCAAGCTAAAAAGTTAGATAAATCAAAATGGCAATAATTAGGGTCTTTATTATATCTATGTTTAACTAATTACTAAACGAATTATGAAATTTGGGAAATTCTTATTTATGGGTTCTTTATCACTCTTTGCTCTTGTTGCGTGTGTGAGCAATGATGATAAAAGTGAATGGAACGACGGAAGTCAGCCTATTAACTTTACTTCTTCAATTCAAGGACTAAACACTAGAGCTGTTGATGCTAAGTGGACTGCTGGTGACAAGGTTGGTGTCTTTATGAAAGCTGCTAATGGAGATTTATCCGCTGCAATAGCTGTGAATAAGTTACATACAACAGATAAAGATGGAAATTTGACAGCTTCTAATGTGGATAATGCTCTTTATTATCCAACAGATGGTAGTTCTGTGGATTTCGTGGCATATTATCCTTATGTAGCTTCCCTGACAGGAAATACGTATAAGGTAGATGTAACTACTCAGACCAATCAGCCGATCATCGATCTTCTTTATTCAGATAACGCTAAAGGTTTTGCAAAAGGTACGTCTAGCAATCCACAATTACAATTTGCTCATATGTTGAGTCAGATTGTGTTTAATATTGAAAAGGATGCTACTATTCCTTCTTTGAATGGGCTTAATGTTACATTTAAGGGAATGAATACTAAGGCCGATTTTACATTGGCTGATGGCAAGCTAAGTAATGCTGGGACTGTAGCTGATATTGCCTCTTTTGTTGATGTTACTAGTGCTACTGCTACTACTATAGTATTACCGTCTACTACTCTAAGTGGTATAAAAGTAGTATTTGACTTGAATGGGAAATCTTATACTGCTGATTATCCACAATCAGTTTTGGACGCTGGTCGTAAGTATGTACATAAGGTGAAGTTGAGTGATAAAAATGGTCAGCCTGTAATTGTAATGGAATCTGCTACAATAACTGACTGGATTACAGTTCCAGGTGGTGATATTGATGTAGACTTTGGCGGTGGTAGCGTGACTCCAGGTGAGGAAGTTGATGTTACGATAGCTCAACCTTATAATGAAACTTTTGCAGATGGACAAGGTAAGTTTACTATAGATAATGTAACTGAACCTATTGTAGGAAATTCAGTATGGACATATGATGCATCTTATAAATATATGGTTGCAAGTGGACGCGTTGGTGATGTTGATTATAATTCAGAAGGTTGGCTGATTTCTCCTACATTAAAATTAGCTAATGCCAAAACTGCAATATTGATGTTTGAACATGCATTTAAGTTTGGAAGTAGTGCAGACTTGACTCTTCAAGTGAAAGAAGTTGGTCAGTCTACATGGACAGCAGTGGTTATTCCTACCTACCCTGTGGGAAATGATTGGACTTTTGTCTCTTCTGGAGATATAAATTTATCAGCTTATGTTAATAAATCAATCCAAATAGCATTTAAGTATACAAGTACCCCTAGCAGTTCAGCTAAGTGGGAAGTTAAAAATGTTAAACTAACGCTGAAGGATAATGATGATCCAGATCCTACTCCTAGCAATTTAGTGCAGAATCCAGGATTTGAAGACTGGACAGGAGATCTTGCTGCTTCATGGGATAATTCTTATAATACGCCGAAGGCAGGTATAACTAAAAGTACAGACATTAAGCATTCTGGAAATAATGCCTTGAAACAAGTTTCTGCTAGTAGCACAAGTAAAATTCAGCAAGAGGTTGCTATAACAGGAGGTAAAACTTATCGTATTTCTTATTGGTTCTTAGATAATGACACTAAGGCTAGTACTCGTATGTGGAGTAGTTGGAACAGCGGTAGTAATGTTTTGGATGATAATAAGGCAGAACTCCAGCAAGAAGCATATTCTAAAGAGAATGCTGAATGGCAACAAGTTTCTTTAATATTAAAAGCACCAGATACGGCTGATAAGTTCCGTTTTGAAGTCAGAACATATAAGCAATCTGCAAGTGAACTCGGTGGTTTTATATATTATGATGATTTTGAAATAGTCGAAGTTGTTCAATAATTTTTTTTATATACTTGCTTGTTACAGAATTATCTTTCAGTCTGTGACAAGCAAGTTTTTTGACTAGAAGATTTGCCATGTTCTATGTGAATAAGCGAATAATTAAATAATAACTGATAATTATGAAACAAACTCTTGTGCTTTTACTAACACTCCTTTTTCCGACTCTCCTCTTTTCTCAAGAATCAGAGACGGGGATAAAAGGATGTGTGATTGGTTCAGAAAGCAAATTGCCCGTCCCGGGAGTTATCGTGACTCTAAATGGAGAGAACAGGCAAACTAGAACCGATGTGAAAGGAGCTTTCTTCTTTAATAACATATCCCCAGGAAAGGATGTGCTTATTTTAAACTCTGTAGGTATTGCTCCTAAAAATATTTTAATTAGTGCAGTCAAAGGAATCATGACTGACATTGGCAATATTGAGGTGGTTGAGTTAACCGCTTCCGAAGATATGTCATTGGTTGGTGTGGTTGATGAAGCTATGGTTGACGATGATGTGGAGGGTGCCTCGCAAGAGATTAGTTCGAAAGTGATACTTTCTAATGATGTGTTTCTGAATAAAGCAGCTTATCAGTTATCTCCTATGCGTTTTCGTGCTAGAGGGTACGAAAGTTCTTATGAACAAAAATATATTAATGGTGTTAGTTTTAACGATCAGTTAAGGGGGGTATTCAATTATTCCTCTGTTGGTGCTTTGAATGATATGACCCGTAATGGAGATGTGGTGAATTATAATGCACCTTCTGCTTTTACTTACGGCTCTATTGCAGGTGCAGAGAATATAAACATGCGCGCTTCCGGCTATGCTCCAGGTACCAAAGCGACGTTGACCTATACCAACCGTAACTATTACTTGCGTGGAATGGTGACATATTCTACCGGACTGATGAATAATGGGTGGGCATTTACTGCTTCTTTGGGTGGTAGATACTCGCACGAAGGTGCGATAGAGGGTACATTCTATCGTAATTTCTCTTATGCGCTTTCTGCAGAAAAACAATGGAAGGGCGGCAAGCATAGTCTCTCTATTGTAACTTTTGGTTCGCCTGTTGCGCGTGGACAACAAAGCGCTTCTTATCAACAGGTTTATGAATACTTGGATAATTACCTCTATAACCCGAACTGGGGATACCAGAACGGTAAAAAAAGAAATGCGAAAGTAGTGCAAGCTTTTGATCCTACTCTTGTTCTTTCACATATGTGGAAGATTAATGATAATATGACATTAACCACTGGGTTGGGAACTCATTACGGACGTTATGGAAATACCGCTTTGAATTGGTATAATGCTCCTGACCCGCGTCCAGACTATTACCGTCAACTCCCTTCTTACTTTAGGTATGGGACTACAATCAATGAATCCGGTGCAGATCAGAGTGAGCTGTTATGGCGGAGGAACGATACCAGCTATACGCAGATTAATTGGGATGATATGTATCTTACCAATGCTTTGGGAGATGGCTCGGCAGAATATATAGTGGAAGAACGTCGTAGTGATTTATTTGAAACGACTCTGAACTCTACTTTTAACGCCCGATTGAGTGATCATCATACATTAACGGCTGGTATTGAATTGCGCTCTACCCTTTCTCGTCAGTTTAAGACCGTAAATGACTTATTGGGAGCGTCTTATGTGTGGGATTATGATAAATATGCTGAGCAAGACTTTCATGGAGATCAATCAAGAAAGCAAAACGATTTAAACCGCCTGGACCGTAAAGTGTATGAAGGAGGTATTTTGGGTTATAACTTTAATCTCAATATATTCAAAGCTGGAGGATGGATCGTCAATCAACATACATCTGCTAATTTTGATGCTTACTACGGTGTAAAAGTTAATTATACCAGCTTCTATCGTGATGGAAAGATGAGAAACGGACGTTATCCGGATTCTTCATATGGAAAGGGAAGTACATATTCCTTTGTAGATATGGCAGTAAAAGGTGGACTGACTTATAAAATCAATGGACGCCATTTTCTGACAGCTAATGTAAGCTATGGCACAGAAGCTCCTTTGCCCAACTATGTCTATCTGGCTCCACGTATCACTGATCATACCACGACCTCAGTATCTCAGCAAGACTTGAAAAGCGGGCGAGTATTTTCAGCTGATATAAACTATATATTCTCAATGCCGTCGTTCACAGGGCGGGTCTCTTTATTCCAAACCAACTTTTATGACCAGATGGATCGTATCAGTTATTTTACCGGAGCTTCTTACTTGAATCATATACTTTATGATATGAATAAGGTGCATCGTGGTATTGAACTTGGCGCAACATATAAATTGGATAATCATTGGAGCTTTGATCTGGCAGGTACTATTTCTGAGTATTACTACAGTAACAACCCGATGAGTGTAGAGAATTATGAAGCTGTGTCTGAGCATCCCGATAAAGTTAGTAAAGTTTATATGAAGAATCTTGATGTAGGAGGGATGCCCCAATTTGCTGGCACTTTTGGAGTGCGTTATTTCATTGATTATTGGTTCTTGGGAGCCAATCTGAATGCTTTCGGACGTAACTATGTTGATGTATCTCCCAGTCGTCGATTGGCAGAGTATTATAAAGATGTTGATCCTGTAGGAACACCGCAGCAATATCAGTTCTACAAAGAGACGGTTGCTCAGGAGCGTTTTGGCAGTGCCTGTACAGTTGACTTGTCTATTGGAAAAATCTTTTATCTACCACGCAGACAGTCTATTAATGTAAACCTGTCCGTGAATAATCTGTTGAACAAGAGAGATGTACGTACGGGAGGTTATGAACAAGGACGTGTCGTTTCAGAAAAAGATGGAATTTATACGATTCTGAACCCAAAGCTTCTTCCTAATAAATATTACTATATGCAAGGAATCAATTGCTTTATGAATGTCAGCTATCGGTTCTAAAGAAACTCAACATAC
>DXOJ01000584.1 GCA_019412865.1 Bacteroides sp.
CTTATTTGTTTATATGTTTTGTAAACAAAGAAAGGAGCTTAAAAGTTTTATTTCTTCACTTCATTTAGCAAAGGCTTATGATTGATAAAATCTTTTATGTTTTGCAGGGTGGTCGCCGCAATATTCTCCATCGCTTCATGTGTGAAAAAAGCTTGATGAGAAGTGACTATCACATTGTTGAATGAAAGTAAGCGGGCGAGTACATCATCGTCGATGATGCGGTCGGATTGATCTTCATAAAAGTATTCGCTTTCTTCCTCATATACGTCCAGTCCTGCGGAACCTATTTTCTTGTTCTTCAACCCTTCAATCAATGCATTGGTATGAATCAGCTGTCCACGGCCGGTATTGATAATCATAACTCCGTCTTTCATTTTGCTGATAGAGTAGTCGTTAATCAGATACTTGGTCGCTTCGGTGAGCGGGCAATGCAAAGAGATGATATCCGAATTGTGATATAGTTCGTCCAGTGAAGTATAAACTATTTGTTCTTCACGGGCGAAGTTATGGTCCGGATAGAGGTCGTAAGCCAATATGTTCATTCCAAACCCTTTTAAGATGTGAATCAGTATTTTCGCGATTTTTCCTGTACCGATGATGCCTGCTGTTTTTCCGTGCATATCGAATCCCATCAAACCGTGCAGGGAGAAATTACCATCTTTGGTACGCCAGGAAGCACGGGGAATTTTCCGGTTTAGCGATAACATAAGAGCTACGGTGTACTCTGCAACGGCATAAGGAGAGTAGGCAGGAACCCGTACTACGGTAATTCCGGCAGCGGCGGCAGCATCCAAATCTACATTATTAAATCCGGCACAGCGTAGTGCCAATAGTTTTACTCCGTTGGCTGCCATCACACGGATTACTTCTGCGTCGGCAACGTCGTTCACAAAGATGCAGACAGCATCCACTCCTTGTGTCAGTAGTACGTTGTTCTTATTCAGATGCCCTTTGTAGTAGCGTATCTCAAATCCGAACTCTTTGTTTTTGTCATTGAAAGAGGACTCATCATAAGGCTTTGTGCCGAAAAATGCAATTGTATAGGCCATAATATTATTCTATAAATTATATAATATTAAACGTTGAAACAGGTGAATTTGTTTAATCAATCCATCATTCGAAGAATAGATTGTTTCATTAGAAACAGTTTGATTTTTCAATTAAAATGGCGGATAAATGAAAATAAGTGCACAAATATGTGCTCCCTGTGCAATATTGTTATATCTTTGCGCCGAAATAATTTTAAAAAAGATTTAGATGAGAAAAATTTCGTTGATTGGTCTTGCAATGTTGATCGTTTCAATTCCAACTTTTGCCGGAGATTATCTAACTAATACGAATCAGAATGCTGCTTTCTTGCGCATGATAGCCCGCGGCGCTTCCATTGATATTGATGGAGTTTATAGTAATCCTGCCGGACTGGCATTTCTTCCCAAAGATGGTCTTCAAGTAGCACTTACTATTCAAAGTGCATATCAGACCCGTGATATTGCTGCAACAAGTCCTTTATGGACCATGGACGGACAGAATACTGTACGTAAGTATGAAGGAAAAGCTTCTGCTCCCGTTATTCCTTCTATACATGCTGTCTATAAAAAAGGCGATTGGGCGTTTTCCGGTAGCTTTGCCATTGTAGGTGGTGGCGGAAAAGCTTCATTTGACAAAGGTTTACCTATGTTTGATGCGGCTGCTATTAGTCTGGTAAATACAATCGGTCAAGGGATGCTGTCTCCTAATCAATATACTATTAATTCGGCTATGGAAGGTCGTCAGTATATTTATGGTTTTCAATTAGGAGCAAGCTATAAAATTAATGAGCACTTCGCAGTTTTTGCTGGTGCACGTATGAATTATTTTACGGGTGGCTATAAAGGTTTCCTTGATATCAATTTGAAAGAGGGTGTAGCAGAACAGTTGGGTGCTGAGATTGTAAAAAAACTAATGGCCGCCGGTATGACTTTAGAGCAGGCACAACAGGCAGCATTACAAAAGTCGCAGCAGCTGAATGATGCGAAACTTAAATTAGACTGCGATCAGACAGGTTGGGGATTGACACCGATTATTGGTATTGATGCTAAGTTCGGAAAATTGAATCTGGCTGCAAAGTATGAGTTCAAAGCCAATATGAATATTGAGAATGATACACATGACATAACTGCTCCGGATGCTGCCGCAGATTTTATGGCACCTTATCAGAATGGTGTGAACACTCCGAGTGATCTTCCTGCTATGCTTTCTTTAGCTGCAAGTTATGAGATCTTGCCATCATTGAGAGCATCGGTAGAATATCATTTCTTTGATGATAAGAATGCCGGTATGGCGGATGGCAAGCAGAAAACACTGAAACATGGTACACACGAGTATTTGGCGGGTGTTGAATGGGATATCAATAAACTGTTCACAGTCAGTGGAGGTTATCAGAAAACAGACTACGGATTGAGCGATGCTTTCCAATCGGATACAAGTTTCTCTTGTGATTCTTATTCAGTTGGTTTCGGAGGCCGTATTAATTTCACGGAGGCATTGAGCCTTGATGTTGCTTATTTTTGGACTACATACAGTGATTATACCAAAGAAAATCCACGACGGGGTGGTTTGCCTGAATCAATGGCATCATTAGTAGATAAAGACGTTTATAGCCGTACCAATAAAGTATTTGGCGTGAGCGTGAACTACAAGTTCTAAATTTCTAATCCTTTATATGTATAGAAAAGCCGTCTCGGACATGATGTTGAGACGGCTTTTTTGTTTTACTGTTCTATGTTTATTTAGAAAGAATACTGTACCAGCATATTCAACCGGTTAGCGTGACGAGTTGCGGAACTGAAATCAGTGCGCCATCCTCTTAAATATTCAACACCGACTTGCAGGTTACTGCTTACATTCCAGAAAGCATTAGCTACCAGGTATTGTCCTTTGCGATAGGATTCCGGATTTTCACTTGGATATCCGTTTTCAGAATAAAGTCTGGATAAACTATATGTACCGGATATAAAGATGCTCGGACAAAGGTTGTATTGCAACCCTGCATACCATCCCAGCATTGGGAGAACCTGCATTTTTCCCTCATTATCAGGATCGGGAACGATATCTACGTTCAGATTACTTAAATCGTTCAGGTAAGATCCGATACCTTTTCCA
Organism: Bacteroides sp.; assembly: GCA_019412865.1. Lineage (GTDB taxonomy): Bacteria > Bacteroidota > Bacteroidia > Bacteroidales > Bacteroidaceae > Bacteroides. Next base: position 3,142 of record DXOJ01000584.1, read on the forward strand.
TAATTAAACTGTCCGAATGCCTGTAATTTCTTCGTAATATTGAAGGTTGTAGATGCTTGCAGACCGAAGCCGGTGGCGGAATAGGCTTTCTCATGTACATTACTTGAGTAGGTCATACTACGGACAATGGCACCTAATTTAACGTGACTGCTACTATTCCAGTTATACTGTACGGAAGTGGCAAAGTCCGGCATTCGTTGGGTGTTGATAGACAAGTCATTGTTGGTTGTACCGTCTACTGAAGGCATTTCCATCGAAACACCGAATTTCCAGTTTTTCAACTTATCGCACATATAGCTCAATTGCGTAGTGCGGTAAAAGGCTGATCCGTTAGGACCTGCAAAGTCGATGGTAGGAGGCAGTGCGGAGAGGTCCATGAACGAACCGTAGCTGTATCCGATCGTGAAACCGAGGAATTGCGCATAAGCATTCTGCAATTCAAAGGTTTTTCCGTCACCCCGGAAGTTTCCGGCTGTGTAGACAACGAAGTCTCCCAGATGTTTCGTACGTCCTACCAGTTTGAGGAATAGGGTAGAAGTGGTGATGTCCATCTGAAATTGATTCTTGGCAAAATTGCCGCTTCCGCGTTGTGGAATCAATGCCGGATAGAAATCGACATCATTTACGATACCGTTAAAGTCATACTCTGCTGTTGCACGAACATATCCTCCGATACCCAGGGCAAATTTCCCTTTCTGGTCGGTTAGCAGGAAACGGGGAGCATTCGGGTCGTGGAAACGCATCTGTGAACGGTCGTTCATGATTCGGATGATTTCATCTCCTGCTTTGTTTTTCGAAACAAACATGATAGAGTTCGGTTCTTCATCTTCGATGACTACCTTCTGTTGTGCATAGGCACAGAGGGGGAAAATTCCTATCCCCAGTAG
>DXOJ01000585.1 GCA_019412865.1 Bacteroides sp.
GAGAAACAGCTGAGTGGAGCGAAGTGAAACCCTGCTGCTTCTCTCTGTGGCAATGAACTGGAACTCCCATCAGTAGTAATAGCCTGTCAGCCGGGCTTTGCTTGGTGTCACCGACACGGAGCAAAACGGATGGCGCATCCTCCCCAAAAGGTCGTCACTTCCGGCATTGTATGAAATACGAATAGTCGGAAGTGGTGACCAACATCTGTGAGCTAACTGTATAAACCATTCGATGGCTCTACTTCCGCAAGCGTCAGCCTGCGTTCGGTAGAGCCATCGAGCAAGTCATCATTTGTAGATATGTTTTCCAACCTCATTGACACTGTGAGAAACAGCTGAGTGGAGCGAAGTGAAACCCTGCTGCTTCTCTCTGTGGCAATGAACTGGAACTCCCATCAGTAGTAATAGCCTGTCAGCCGGGCTTTGCTTGGTGTCACCGACACGGAGCAAACCGGATGGCATATCCTTCCCAAAAGGTCGTTACTTCCGGCATCGCATTCAATACGATAAGTCGGAAGTGGCGACCAGCATCTGTGAGCTAACTGCCTAAACCATTTGATGGCTCTACTTCCGCAAGCGTCAGCCTGCGTTCGGTAGAGCCATCGAGCATGTCATCATTTGTAGATATGCTTTCCAACCTCATTGACACTGTGAGAAACAACTGAGTGGAGCGAAACGAAACCCTGTTACTTCTCTCTGTGGCAATGGACTGAATCTTCCATTTGTAGCAAAAGCCTATCAGCCGAGTTTTGCTTGGTGTCACTGACACGGAGCAAACCGGATGGATTTTTCGCTGTACAAAAATCCTCTCATCTCCATAAAGGTTCTTGTTCCCAATTATAAGGAAAACCTAGCAGACGAGTGTTTACTGAAGGGTATTTTATCAAAAGTTGTTTGAAATCAACAACAAAGGTATTGTCTGGGATAATAGAATTGAGCCAATATACCAGATAGCATAATTGTGGATAAAGAGTCTGTTCTCGAAAAGAAAAATCTGTAATCCATTTATTAGGCATACGCTCCGGCATTTTAGGCTTTACAGGAAAGACTCGGTTTGACAATCTTGAATGATGGGCACAGCAGTTACGAAGCACGGCAAGACACTCCAACCAGCTTCGCAAGAATTTGTGATGATTCAAGCCGAACTCTCTCGCTACGGCATGTTTAGCGGTAGCATCCGAAAAGTTAGAATAAAGTTTGGATAGTGTACCCATTGAAATAACTTCCAACGTTTTCCATACAGGGGGAAGATCAGGTTCACTGTATCTACGAAAATGCTCTGTTATGAAGTCATCATGAGAACGCGATACTTCCTTACGGATGACAGCCAGATTTGTAGCAAAACGAGCGTCATTAAGTGCAAAAGTTTCATCCATAAACCAAAATGCACCAAAACCAGGGGAAAAATGCTTGATTATTTTTGTCCTGACCGAAACTTCTATTGTTTGAATAGCAGTAAACAGCAATGCTCGAAGTTGCTTATCAAAAGAATACAACTTCACTATATCTGAGAAACAACTGCCTTCCCTAAATTGATGTGTGAAATGGTCTATTTCAAAGTGTTTCCAATAGCCAGCAAGACGGAAATAACTGATGGTATCAAGAACATCAATTGCTTGCTCTATATCATCAATAAGCAAACCTCTTTCTTGGAGAATTTCAATTTGCTGTTCAGTGGTTATGGCTTGATTTGTATATCTGACTCCCATAAATAAAAAATGTCCCGCTGGGTACGCTAATCTTACGGGAAGCGGGCGGGATTTGTTGTTGCAAAGATAACATATTTATTTTAAACTACCAAGGCTTTATTTATATTGTATCTTGTTTCCTGCAAATAGCCCCAATTTTTAGTACAAAAGCATTATCTGGCAGGTCGGACGAATATAAATAATTTATAGACCTCAATTCCCAAATAACGCAGCAGTCCTGTCACTGCTGTCTGGCGCTTGCAATGACAGAACTACTGCAGAAGTTTCTACTTCCTCTTTGGCAGGCGGATTTTTCGGTTGTCTGTTTCCCATTTATCCACATAGTTGTTCAGAGCTTCAGAGATAACGTCCTTCAATAAGGCACCTTCCACAAGAGAAATGTACTTCACCTTTTGAAGTAAATCCGGATCTACGATGAAGGTGGCTCGGATTTCCTGGGGTTTCTTGGCACTTTTGGCTGATTCGCCTTTCTTGGGGCGACCCACATTCTCCCTGCGTTTGGCTTCCAGTTTGGACTTCATCTGCTCAGTAGCAGCCATTTCGGTTGTTTCTTTCTTAGAAGATGCTTTTGCTTGTGCAGCCTTTGGATTTTCCTGCTTATCATCTTGAACTGCAAGCTGTTCAGTTTGTTCTTCGGTTTGTTCAACAGCTTGTTCCTTAGGCTGTTCCTGCACCGATTCTGCTTGATTGGCTTCACCCATGAAGCCGTCCATCAATAAGGATAAATTCTTCTTACTCATATTACTTACATTATTACTTGTTTACTTGCTGATTAACTTACTATGTTACCAATAACTTCTGTGATTAGTCATATAGTAAGATAGTTTACCTATTTTCCTCCCGACTGATAATCTCATCGGTCAGTGTCTGATAGTCTGCTGCACCATTACTTTTCGGTTCGTACTCAAAGATGGTCTGACCAGACAGCGGCATTTCGGCTATGGATATATTCTCCCGGATTTTCGTCTGAAAAACCTTCTCTCCATATCGTTTTTCCACCATGGAAATCACTTCCCTGTTCAACTTCCGGTTATTGAACCTGGTGAAGAAAACACCGCCTAATTCAAGCATTGGGTTTACCCTGCGTTTCACTTCCCGAACTATATCATCCAGCATGGTCAAGCCTTTCAAGGGCAAGGCTTCGGCAGTGAGCGGTATGTAGAGTTTGTCCGCTGCCACCAGCGCATTGGTCGTCACGATACCGAGTGAGGGAGAACAATCCATCAGGATGTAGTCATACTTCTCCTTCTGTTCATCGAGGTAGGATTTGAGAATGCCTTCCCTTGCCATCATGGTAGCCATGTCTATTTCGGCTCTTGCCAAGTCCAGTGATGCTGGAACAAGGTCCAGGTTCTCACGGATGGGAACGATGGGCAGCGGTTGGTCTTTGACCAGGGTATCATAGATGCTTGTTTCCGGGTCTTCGTTCTGCGTCAGCGTGAACGTGAGGTTCTGCTGTGCAT
>DXOJ01000586.1 GCA_019412865.1 Bacteroides sp.
AGAATGTACCGGTGGAAGAAGTCATACGGGGGTCCTACAATTTTTTCTCCACCAAACGCAAACGGACGGAAACCGGCACGTTCAAGAAAATCCGGATCGTGTTCACGGCATGCAACAAAGACTTGGCCCATCCCAATTTCCCGGACCGGAACAATCCGCAGGCACCCTGGTTTCCGGAGAACCGGACAGATCTGGAACCGTCCACGTTTATCGAGCTGTTCAAAAATCTGGGACCGTACCAGCCCGATGAAATCAACTATTTCTGCAGCGCCATCTCGCTGGACAGCAAGGTCACAATCAGACTGCATGACAGTATGAACGATTTTATGGAGGCTTATCTGGAAAGCAACTATAGTCCCATATCTGACGGTAGCGAATCCAGCCTGCACAACTCCTGTATGAGATATGAAGACAAGGCCCGTAATGCAGCGGATTTCTATGCCAATTTCGCAGGAGCCAAAATACTCGTGGCAAAGGATGACAGCAGCAATGTGGTCGGACGGGCCATTGTATGGAACGAGATAACATTGTGGAAATCAATAAACACACCGATTGCCGCCTCCCTGCTGGATCGTATCTATTCCTCACACGCATTCGTCGTCGAACTGATCCGCAAGCAGGCGCAGGAGGCAGGCATCCTGTTGCGACGCAGATACAACGATTATACACATACAACGGATTTCACCGTACTGAATCCCATTGAGGGGCAGGAATGGGCGGCCGGAGATAATATACAGGTTTCTTTGACGGTGAAAGTGCCCGCCTGCAGGTGGCACAAGAAAGGGGTGCCTTACCTCGACACGTTCTACAGCCTCCATCTGACGGACGGTAACCTGGAACTGAGAAATACGGAGGGCGACACGAGCATAGCCACCTGCCGGAGCACGGAAGGGTGTGCAAACAGGAAAAAATATGTATGTCCCAAATGTGGGAAGATACATACCTTCCCGGATGCGGCATTCTGCAAGAACTGTCAGGATATGTACTATGTATCTACCGTATTTGGGAAAGTCCTGAAAGGATTATCAGTGGAATATAAAGGAAAGAAATATCCGTCTTTCCTCTTTCGTAAAGGGCGTCCCGTACCGGAATTCAGACGATACCTGCAAATCGAAAAATTGTTCATTTCCTAAAATATCATTATCATGGAAAAACTAATGGCTCTTTACGGCATTTCTTCCCCCTCTGGCAGAGAGGGGAAGATGGCTAAATTCATCATAGAGGAACTCAAAAGGATGGAGATTCCTTTCCGGCAAGACAGGTACGGAAACATCTATGCGGTCAAAGGCAACCGGGAAAGCTACCCCTGTGTCGTGGCGCACATGGACGAGGTACACCGGCGCAAGACAGGCTCTTATGCAGCCCATCTTGTGGCGGACTCGATGATTGTCGGCTATGATCACAAGCGTAAACGGATGACCGGAATCGGTGCGGATGACAAGAACGGCATCTGGATCTGCCTGAAATGCCTTGAGGATTGCAAGACGGTGAAATGCGCCTTCTTCGTACAGGAGGAGGTGGGATGCATAGGCAGCAGCCATGCCGATATGTCCTTCTTTTCCGATTGCCGGTTCGTGATTCAGTGTGACCGGAAAGGGAACGGAGATATGGTAACACAAATCAATGGGATGAAGCTCTGCTCCAACGAGTTCATTTCAGCTATAGATGTCCGGAAGTACGGCTACAAGCCGGCACAGGGACTGAATACAGATGTGGCGGCTTTGAAAAGAAATGGTCTGGAAGTATCCTGCATCAATCTTTCCTGTGGATATTACGAACCTCATACGGACAACGAATATACCGTCGTGGCTGATCTTTGCAAGTGTTACCGCTTTGTCCGGCATATCATCTGCTGCCACAAGGGAACCAGCATGCATATACCGGAAGCGGGAAAAAAAACTTTCCCCGGATATTATGAACTGTTCGGGCTGACCGGATATAGCGAAGAGGATTATATCCGTTTGTCAGAAGAAACATACATGGGACATGCTAAAACAACCAAGACAAGTTCTAAGAATAAATTCTGATTCATCAACATTAAAAACATAGTATTATGGAAACAACAGTAATGCCGGCAACTGCATCGGTACAGAAACAGCAGGGCCTCAACCAGGTAGTCATTAACAAGGTACAGCGGATGATAGAAGGCAGGCAAGGCGGTGTCATGGACACCATCAACCGTCTGCTCAGTGAGGGACGGATCGCGCAGGATTTCATCGCTCCCATCGGGGTAAGCCAACGTAGCAAGGAACGCCCCGTTATCTCTTTCAAAGCGGAAGGAAGGGTACAGATGGCAATGCCCGAAGGGAACTTCAACCTGCACGGCAACGCCATAAGCCAGATTTCGGAGAAGATGGGCATTCCCGCCAAATACCTGCGCGAGCTTTCCGCCGGGGATGTTTGGCAGAAACAGTTGTGCGCCACCATCCTGAACGAGCATTCGGGATGGACCGAGCGTACACGGGTACTGATACGGGCGGTAGGAATGGAAGTCCGGGGCGTATTGTCGGACTCCTACCGTCGGCTGAACTCGGTGGATATCCTGACCGCTTTCATCCGTGAGGCGGGAGGACAGGGAGCGGTCGTGTCCGATGCCTATATGAACGACACGAAAGTATGGTGTGAGACAATCCTGCCCACTCCGATAGAGATACCCACCCGTAAGAACGGAACGGTCATCATCTTCGCAGGAGCACGCTTCTCCACATCCGACTATGGCAACGGATCGGTCGATATGCGGTCGTTCCTGCTCAACGGGGCGTGCCTGAACGGGATGGTCAGGGAGTCCGTCATGCGGCAGATACACCTTGGAGGCCGACTGCCGGAATCCCTGTCCCTCTCCCAAAAGACCTACGAACTGGACACGCAGACCACCGTATCGGCTGTTTCCGACCTGACCAAAGGACTGTACAGCAAAGACACCATCATGCAGAAGGCCATCGAAATTCAAGGAGCATCGGAGATAGACGTGGATTTCGACAAGGAACTGAAGAATCTGGTGCAGAAAGGAGCCTTGTTGAAAAACGAAGGACGTGAGGTCGAGAAACTGCTGATGAACAACAATCCTGACGACGGAGTTACAGGTGGGGCCACGCTATGGAAACTGACACAGGGAATCACCGCCTTTGCAAGGGAACAGCAGCCGGAACGCTGCCGGGAACTGCATGAAATTTCGGGACAGCTGATGAACCGGGTAAAGATAAATTAAGAGAATAACAACCGAATTGTATGACAAGGGCGGCCGTGAGTCGCCCGTAAAGCAGAAGAACAATGGGAAATAATATAGTGTGCAGCAGATGCGGATCGGCCAATGTCAGGTGTGAGGCAATGGTAAACCCCAACACAAAAGGGTTCGACCACTTCACGGACGAAGCTTTTTATTACGGGTGGTGCGAAAACTGCGGATTGGGAGTTGCCCTGACCGACAAGGAGGAAATCCGGAACGAAATTTTGGAGAAATACCACAGGTTCAAGAAAGAGAATGCTTGTGAGCCACATTACGCGAATTGCCGGATTGTCCAAAGGGACAGCGGTCAGGTCAAGGATGTAAGAATTATGCTTTCACCGGACACCGGTATGGCCGATGACGGTATTTTCTTTTACTGCCACACATTGGAAAGGCTTATTGGGCTGTCCGTTCCCGGCAGGGAAAGTTTCACCCTTACGGAATGTTTCGGTTTTGCCTTGCTGACAGACAGGGAAAAGATGGAACGGCAGGTATTTAAACATGAAGCGGACGGAAAGCCCGTTATCGTAACAGGCAGGGAAGTGCTGCTTTTCTATGGGGAGCACTATGGTATAAGACCGGAAGAATTGAAGCAATACGCAACGGAGTATTGCTGCCATATCAAACATTACAGGGAATATGGATATCCGTTGCTGGACAGGTCTCTCGTGAAAAAAATGCTGGAGGAAGAGGAACGGACTACAAAAGGGGAAACACGCTCATTCACCCTGCGGATACACTTTCCTTGGCATGTGAAAATCACCAAAGAGGATAATTCTGAATATGCCCCATACAGATATGCCTTGAATGCCTATTGCCTGGACAATCCGCAATGTTTTAACCGCAGATACACCACTTTGGAGAAAGCCTTGCTCCATTGTCTGAATGGATTCAATGAAAATGCCACAATCAAAGACCGGTATCATTCAATAGGGGAATACTTGCTGCAAAAGTAAGAACAGCAGACAAATACATCTTAAAACAGAAACGTCACAAGGTGATGTATATCACATCATACCTGTGGCGTTTCCGTTTTAGCCACTTCCCGGTTCTTGATTCTGCTCGCTTTGGGAATCTGCATCTAATATGGCAATTGGGGTCTTTTCCTTATTTAATTGAAAAATAGGCAATTGCTATGCCCAATATAATGGCACATACAATACTTCCCAGTACTATAAAGAGATAGTTGGGATAATGA
>DXOJ01000587.1 GCA_019412865.1 Bacteroides sp.
TTCAGACTCTCAAAGATATTTGGCTAAACACAGGTTTTTGCAAGTGCCCCGAAACAGTTTATCCTTATACGAGAAATTGGCCGTGAAATAAAGACTGTTCAGCGCTTTCTTTTTGATAACCGTCTGCACGTTCGGGTTGGAAACACCGTTTGCCAGTTTGTATACTCCCGGCGTAATCAATCCTACCACCGAGGCAGCCAACATATCGTAGCTTTGTTGCATCATGTTTCCACCTGCCGAAGCGTTGACACGCAATCCGTTGGCGAATGAATCATGGTAAGTAAATAAAGCATCGCTGTTTAATTCATAATCGAACACATTCTGTTTCTTGAAAAACCCGTTTCCGAAAACCACGTCACTGATAGGACGATGCTGTTCGCGTTGGTCGGCTGACAACTGGATACCGGACCGGATCATGAAATCGAATTTACTGTTGATGCGCAGATTGGCAGAAATGGATGATACATTACTGTGTTTCTCCGAAGGATTTTCAGATTCGTATAGAATGACATACGGGTTTCCGATAAAGGAACTGTACGGTTGGAGCTGTTTCACATTTTCCTGTCCGGTACGCCACATCGGACGCAACCAGTCGAGGTTGACATTCGGATTCTGGAAGATAAGGAAGTAGGAGATAGAGTTACTGTTATATCCCAGTGCAGGCGTGTTGTTGAGCTTGCGGTACGTATAACTCGACTTGAAATTAATGCGCAGTGCCCTCGAAATCTGCTGTTGGGCGGAAACCATGGCGGTGATACGCTGGAAACCTGTATTGGGGAGAATCCATTCGTTCTTAGTGTGGGTGATGGACGCCCGTACGCTGCCCCGGTCGGATTTTCCGGTCAAGGCTACCGAGTTGGTCAGGGTGTATCCTGTCTGGAACAAATCTTTGCGGTTGTTTTTGTACGCTACCCAAGGGGTGGCAACAGAAGCGCGTCCCTGCGTTACGGGGTCATATTGGTAGAACAACCTGTTGGCGTCGAAACGTGCTCCGTAGGCGCTACTGGTTCCGCTAGTGCTTGCGTAACTGCCGTCTTCCGCTTTCCCGTAAGAGTAATAGGGCTGGCCTTCGTAGATAGAACCTGCCGGACCGATATTGCTCGGCAATCCCTGTCCGAATTCATACTGGTAATCGGGCCATCTCATCACATCGTCAATACTGAAGTTACCGCTGTAAGACACACCGATACCTTTGGGTGCACCCGCTCCCGATTTGGTAGTCACCATAATCACGCCATTGGCTGCACGCGTACCGTACAAGGCTGTCGCACTGGCCCCTTTTAATACTTGGATGCTTTCGATATCATCCGGATTGATGTCGGAGAATCCGTTACCATAGTCCACGGAAAGTTCGCTGTTTGAACCTGCACCGTAGGCAACACCCGGATTGGTCATCGGACTACTCATCGGTACACCGTCCACTACCACCAATGCGTCGTTTCCGTTCTGGTTCAGCGAGACGTCCCCCCGCAGCGAGATACGGCTCGAATTAAGCGGACCACCGGAAGAGATAACACTCAATCCGGCTACCTTGCCGTTCAGTGCCGTCGACCAGTTGGTGGGCAGGGCACTCGTAATCATATCCCCTTTCACGGTTTCCGTGGCATATCCCAATCCTTTTTCTTCACGTTTGATCCCCAGGGCAGTCACCACCACATCATTCAGTTGTTGCGACTCTTCCGCCAGTTTTACGTTCATCGTATTGCCTGCATAGTTCTTCTGTAGCGTTTTATATCCCACATAACTGAATACAAGCAAATCCTTTTGAGTCAATGTTTTCTTAGTCTTCAGGGAGTAGTTTCCGTCGATGTCGGTCACCGTGCCGTCTGTCGAGTTTTTCACAGCTACGGTAGCCCCGATTAACGGTTCCCCGCCTTCACTTGTGATTTTTCCTTTCACTGTTGTCTGTGCGTATGCAGAGCCACAGCACAAGAGCCCAATCTGCAGAGAAAGCAGCCATTTGTTTCTTTTCATAATCTTTTACCTTGCTTCTTTTAATTTATTAAATGAAATTATTGCTGTCCGATGAAACTTTTTAAGCTGAAATAATAAAGGGCTGTTT
>DXOJ01000588.1:0-956 GCA_019412865.1 Bacteroides sp.
TCCATTATATTCCTCCTACTTTCAATAAATTCACTAAATTCGTGGCGAACTAAAGAAAGCAATTCATGGAGGTATTCACAAATAACTGGAATAGCCGGAAATATCAGATTGGCTATGCACTAAGCGGAGGATTTATTAAAGGATTTGCCCATTTGGGAGTCATGCAAGCTCTTTTGGAACATGATATTAAACCGGAAATCATCTCTGGAGTAAGTGCAGGGGCACTTGCGGGTGTCTTTTACGCGGACGGCAACGAGCCACACAAAGTACTTGATTATTTCTCCGGACATAAATTCCAGGATTTAACGAAATTGGTGATTCCCAAGAAGGGGCTATTTGACCTCTGTGAATTTATTGATTTTCTCCGGACTAACTTAAAAGCAAAAAATCTGGAAGAACTACAACTTCCCCTGATTATCACAGCAACTGACCTCGATCATGGTCGCATGGTTCACTTTCATCGGGGAAACATAGCGGAACGGGTCGCCGCTTCCTGCTGTATGCCTGTCATGTTTTCTCCGGTCAACATAGATGGCACTAACTATGTGGATGGAGGATTGATGATGAATCTTCCGGTCTCTACCCTGCGCAGGGTTTGCGATAAGGTGGTCGCTGTCAATGTAAGTCCTATCATGGCACAGGATTACAAAATGAATATTGTAAGCATTGCTATGCGCTCATTTCATTTCATGTTCCGCGCCAATACCTTTCCCGAAAGAGAAAAATGCGATTTATTAATCGAACCATACAACCTATACGGATACAGTAACACCGAACTGGAAAAAGCAGAAGAAATCTTTGGGCAAGGCTATAATACAGCTAACGAAGTACTTAATCAGCTGTTGGAAGAAAAGGGAAAAATATGGAAATAACCTCCTATCCATCAGAAATAAGAATGAATACGAATATTAATAATCTACTCTATATGAATGACGAAAATAAAATAATTATCTACC
>DXOJ01000588.1:966-4975 GCA_019412865.1 Bacteroides sp.
CTACCAAGTATTCACCCGCCTGTTTGGAAATAACAACAACCACTGTGTCTACAATGGAGACATTGCCACCAATGGTTGTGGGAAAATGGCTGATTTCACTCTCAAAGCACTTGGTGAAATCAAGAAACTGGGTACTACGCATATATGGTATACGGGCATCATCGAGCATGCCACTCAAACGGACTATCGCCGTTATAACATCAGACCGGATCATCCTGCTGTTGTAAAAGGAAAAGCGGGTTCTCCCTATGCTATCAAGGATTATTATGATGTAGATCCTGACTTGGCTAACGACGTGCAAGGGCGTATGAAAGAATTTGAGAATCTGGTACATCGCACACATCGTACAGGTTTGAAAGTAATTATTGATTTTGTACCTAATCACGTAGCACGCCAATATCACTCGGATGCACAACCGGACGGTACGACCGAATTGGGAGCTAACGATGACTCCAGCCAATCTTTCAGCCCATATAATAATTTCTATTATATTCCGCAAGCGGAACTTCATGCCCAGTTTGATATGAAAGACGGTGCAGCAGAGCCTTACCGGGAATTCCCGGCGAAAGCTACCGGTAACAATCGTTTTGATGCTACTCCCAATATCACCGACTGGTATGAAACAGTGAAATTAAACTATGGAGTGGATTATCAGAATGGCGGTACCTGCCACTTCTCCCCGACTCCGGATACTTGGATAAAGATGCTGGACATTCTTCTTTTCTGGGCATCAAAAGACATTGACGGTTTCCGTTGCGACATGGCCGAAATGGTTCCTGTTGAATTCTGGGAATGGGCTATTCCTCAAGTAAAAGAGGCTTATCCTGAAATACTTTTCATCGCAGAGGTTTACAATCCAGGTGAATACCGTAACTATCTGTTCCGCGGCAAGTTTGATTACCTGTATGATAAGGTAGGGCTATATGACACGTTACGCAATGTAGCTTGTGGATATGAATCTGCATCCGCTATCACTCATTGCTGGCAAAGTCTGAATGGAATAGAGAAAAAGATGCTCAACTTCCTGGAGAATCACGACGAGCAACGTATCGCTTCTGATTTCTTTGCCGGCAACCCGCGTAAAGGAATTCCCGCACTGATCGTTTCAGCCTGTATGAACACTAATCCTATGATGATCTACTTCGGTCAGGAGTTTGGAGAACTGGGCATGGATAGTGAAGGATTTAGCGGAAGAGACGGACGGACTACTATATTCGATTATTGGAGTGTAGACAGCATACGACGCTGGCGCAACGGAGGTAAATTTGACGGGAAGATGCTTACTGAAGAGCATAAACACCTCTACTCTATCTACCAAAAAGTACTGACGATTTGTAATGAAGAGCAGGCAATCAGCAAGGGAGTATTCTTTGATTTAATGTATGCCAATATAAACGGATGGCGTTTCAATGAGCATAAACAATATACTTTTATGCGAAAATATAAAAATGAGATTCTGTTTTTCATTATTAATTTCGACAGTCAACTGGTAGATGTTGCTATCAATGTGCCTTCACATGCTTTCGACTTTTTACAGATTCCTCAAATGGAATCTTATCAGGCCACTGATTTGATGACGGGCGCTAAAGAAGAAATCAGTCTATTACCTTATAAGCCCACGGATGTTTCAGTCGGAGGCTATAACGGAAAGATTTTAAAGATTACTTTTTAAGTAAAAAGACTAAGATCTGTATACTCTTCATCCCTCGGTCACTTATGAATGACCGGGGGATTATTTTATGCACATCACTCAAACAAATATTCTCAAAGGCTGTTTAGGTAGATAAATAATCCTCTAAACTCAAAGCTTATGAAGAAATTTATGATTTGTGCAATCGCATTGTTTCTGCTATTATCTACATCTGTCTTTGGAGATACCCCTCCCGGCAATGTACAGTCGACTTTCAAGAAAATGTATCCTAAAGCAAATGGCGTCGCCTGGTCACAAGACGACGGATATTATTGTGCCAACTTTGCAATGAACGGATTTACTAAAAATGTATGGTTCAACGTTCGGGGACAATGGGTGATGACGCAGACTGATCTTGTCAGTCTCGACCGGCTGACCCCAACAGTCTATAATGCCTTTGTATCCGGCCCATACGCAAATTGGGTGGTAGATAATGTGACAATGGTGGAGTTTCCCAAATGGCAGGCTATTATAGTAATTAAGGTAGGGCAAGATAATGTCGACATCAAATATCAGTTATTCTATACTCCACAAGGGGTATTGCTCAAAACGCGCAACGTTAGTGATATGTATGATATTCTCGGGCCAAGTACCTTTCTGGAAAACTAGGAACTGAATTATATAATAGGGTAATAAACGAGAAAGCCCCCGCAGATATTCAATAATATTTGCGGGGGCTTCTTGATTTAAAGATAAAATTATTTTTTCTTTCTAAGTACTACAGCGGTACGGGCAGGAATATAGAGTTTCAGCCACTCTTTCTTTTCCTTCTTGTACAGCGGATCAGTAATAGTGAAGTGCACGACAGAGTCGTCTGCCAAACCATTTCCTCCAAATGCTACATCGTCGGTGTTCAGTATCACTTCATAAGCTCCCGGAGTTACCAGGAATCCATAATCAGTGAATGACTGCTTTGGATTAAAGTTAAAGACAAATATAAGGTCTTTCCGTTCGTATGCCAATACCTGATCGCCATCATTATGCCATATTTCCTGAACAGGTGTTGCCTGGAAATCTTTCACACTCTTGAGAACTTTCAGCATTTCTTTATCAAAATCACCCATATAGTGATAGGTCAGATTTTTGTTGTCCACCAAATCCCATTGGCGGCGGGCATATTTGCACGACCATCCGTTACCTTCACGCGGGAAGTCAATCCATTCGGGATGCCCGAATTCATTTCCCATAAAGTTCAGATAACCTCCGTTGATAGTCGAAGAGGTCAGCAGGCGGATCATTTTATGCAAAGCAATACCACGGTTGACAACATAATTTTCGTCTCCCTTCTGCATGTGCCAGTACATATCGGCATCAATCAGGCGGAAGATAATCGTCTTATCTCCTACTAATGCCTGGTCATGACTTTCTGCATACGAAATGGTCTTTTCATCCTGGCGACGGTTGGTTACTTCCCAGAACATGCTGGAAGGCTTCCAGTCTTCATCGATCTTTTCTTTGATTGTCTTGATCCAGTAGTCCGGAATATTCATGGCCATACGATAATCGAAGCCGTAACCGCCATCTTCTACTTTGGCAGCCAGTCCCGGCATACCGGAAACTTCTTCGGCAATGGTTATCGCCTTCGGATTTACCTGATGAATCACTTCATTAGCCAGTGTCAGGTAACAAATCGCATTATCATCCTGATGACCGTTGAAATAATCTCCGTAGTTACAGAAAGCTTCACCCAGTCCATGGCTGTAATATAACATAGAAGTCACTCCATCAAAACGGAATCCGTCAAATTTATATTCTTCCAGCCAGTACTTGCAGTTTGACAACAGGAAGTGGATCACTTCATTCTTGCCATAATCAAAGCAGAGAGAGTCCCAAGCCGGATGTTCGCGACGAGCGCCCGGATAAAAATACTGATTCGGATCACCGGCAAAGTTTCCTAATCCTTCTACTTCATTCTTCACTGCATGTGAATGAACGATGTCCATAATCACAGCAATCCCCATCTCATGAGCAGCATCAATCAGTGCTTTTAATTCATCGGGGGTACCAAAACGCGAAGAAGCAGCAAAGAAACTGGATACATGATAGCCGAAGCTTCCATAATATGGATGTTCCTGAATAGCCATAATCTGGATACAATTATATCCTTCTTCAGCAATACGAGGAAGTATTTTCTCGCGGAATTCGTTATATGTGCCCACTTTTTCCTCCTGCTGTGCCATTCCGATATGACATTCATAAATCAACAGCGGATTCGTGTCGGGCTTAAATGTTTTCTTCTTGAATTTATAGGGGTTCTCCGGAGCCCAGACTTGTGCACTGAATATTTTGGTCTGTTCATCCTGTACCACACGTGTAGCC
>DXOJ01000588.1:4985-5885 GCA_019412865.1 Bacteroides sp.
CGTGTAGCCCACGCAGGAATACGCTCGCCTTGTCCGCCTTCCCAATATACATTCAGTTTGTAGAGATCGCCATGATGAATGGCATCCGCCGGCAGATTGATTTCCCAATTGCCATTCTTTTGTTTTTCCAGCTTATAAGCAGCTTTCTCCTCCCAGTTATTAAATGTACCCACCATATAAATATGAGTAGCATTGGGGGCCCATTCACGGAAAGTCCACCCCTTATCGGTGCGATGCAATCCAAAATAAAGATACCCCGATGCAAAATCTGAAAGGGTTTGTTTTCCCTTATTCGTCAATTCAGCTTCTTTGTCTAATACATACTGATGACGCCCGGTAATAGCACCGGCAAAAGGTTCCAGCCAGGGATCGTTTTTTATGAGATTAAGTGTCTTTTCCATATCAGAATTGAATTAGGTTTATGCTTTTACTTTTACGATTACTTTCTTCACACCATCCGGAGTGATACCGGGAGCATGACCGTCTTGCGGGAAAAAGATAGCAAACATTCCCGGTTTCACGGCAACGTATGTTTCTGCTAATCCTTCGAAGAAAGTAATATCTTTTTCTGCGTTATAAGGTGCATCTGCCGGAACACAGTCTTTAGCAGCAGTATACCCCATTATTTCTGTTCCCGACAATGGGATTTGAATATCAATAAATTCGTTATGAGTTTCCAGTTTGGCTTCCTCTTTTGTTTTAGGTTTGGTTTGTGCAATATTCACCAACAGATCTTTTCCTTTCAGTTCTGTCTTACCAACTTCCATGGCTTGGAGGTCATGAGACTTCAAGAATTCAATAGCTTGTGCAAACAGAGGGTTTAAAGACGCATATTTCTCCAGATTTTCTAAAGTATCTACTACCATATAAGTTCTGTCTCTTATACACATCTGACGCTGC
>DXOJ01000589.1 GCA_019412865.1 Bacteroides sp.
CAACAAACCTATTGGCAGACTTAAATATGCGCTTATTTAATTCCGCCAACGGGTTGGTATTGTTATTTCCAACATACATCTGGTAAATTGCATATTCGTCAGTTGCAGATGCAGTTGTCGGGTATGCCCATGCCTCAATCTGCGTACCCAATGGCGGTGCATCCCCAGCAGGGGTTTTATCAACAATTTTATAGTAGCGTTGATTTTCACTAAGAATTTTTTCTATCGTCCCTTGACAATTCTGTGCAACATACCAGGTTACCGAATAGAAATCATTGGAATCGGGTCCCTCAAAATCAACAGTTTCAAGCGTGGCATAAGTGTCCTCGGTGGTATTTTTTGAAAGGTTGGTAAGTCGAATCGTATTGTTGACATTCAATAATTTCAGTCCTTGTAATTGGTAATTCTCCACTTCAAATTTATAGCGTAATGTAATGCGTGCCATCAACCTCCTGATTTCAATACCTCCTACAAAACCGACGGGCTTGTTGTATTCCACCAGGCCACGTTTACCATCATCAACGTTTACGACAGTGACTCCTGACACTTCTCCGGCAAATGGCACCTCATTATCAGCTGTGATAAGCGATTGGGTATGTCCTTCTACATTAGTTAGATATTTGAAATTCCATTTCTTGAGATCATCAAGTGTTCCCACTTCACTCATATCATAATCAAGTTTAGGTCCCAGTACAAGCAGGTATAAAGTCTGATTATCTGCCACAACTAAGGGAACATCTATAGTTACCATGTCATTAATAGCTGTCTTTACATCACTAAGTTTGTGAGGTTTTCCGTTGATCGAACCATTCTCATGAAACTGGAAAAGCCAAAGATTATATAACGAGGTTGTACCATCGGATACCCGGGTATTAGAGTTTATTGCATATTCCTTTTGCCCCTCTCCCAAAATCACCGTAAACGGCGAATCAGCATTGGTTCTGTTTCTAAAAAATGGCTTGGTAACTGCATACCTGCTCACAGATGTTGGCTCTACAGCAGGGGGAAGGCTGACATTCAGGCTGACCATTACCATTTTACCGGTAGCATTTCCAGGACTGAATTCTTCCAGTTTATCTTTTGTACAGCCTGTGAATATCAGTGAAAACAAAGCAATGCAAGCTGTCCGGAAATACGCATTATATTTTATATTTATTGTCATATTGTATCTATTTATCATCATACTTTCATCTCAATTCTCATTGTCGGAGGATATTGTCCCGTTCTGCTTAATTATCGGACTGCCAAGAGAAACTGTATAGTTGTTTTCATACTCTAAATATATATTTCCTATAAGTTCAACGATACTTGGACTATTGTTTTCCGGAATGGTAATATCAACATTATAACTATATTTACCCGATTCAATATCTACTTTAGTACTTTCACACCTTACAGTACCTCCGTAAGTAATTTGTAAATACAACTTTCCAGCAGGCAGGGTTACGTCTGTAGGAGTAAGGGCAATAGTCGTAGTATAAGAGTGTTCTCCTTGTGGTATATTACCTATGCTACTTAATCCTGTCTTCGCACGTAAAATATACCCGCTTTGAGAAACTGTGAGTATTTTATTGACTGTCTTTCCTTCCAAACCGATCCCCTCCACTTTCACTCTAAATGAACGGGATGAGGTGCTTTCTTTACGTTTGACGTATATAGGAATGTTTTGAGTGTTACTGCCATGGGTGGTATGTATTGTTTCTCCGGCTACAAATGAGAAATCGTCAAATTCGGTTGTTGATCCCACATCTGCTCCTTCTGTGACAAGTGTTGCTGTCCAGTAAGGAATATTCGAGATAATACCAAAATAAGCATTTCCACTTGTTTCGGTTCCCTGATAAGTCGGGCTGCTGACGATACCTACTTCCAGTTGGCTTTTTATCATCTCATTGCGCACACAACGGATCATATACGCGTTTTGCCTGTTCATATTTTCTTGAATTCCTGCATTTTGCGGATTTTCTCCGGAAAAATTGAATACGGTAGCATTGTTGTCCCAATACCATCCATTGGAACGGTCTCCTTGCGATATACCGTTTGTATCCCTATACCTGTTATGTGGAGAAAACAACCAATGGAATGAAGGATAACCCCGTGAATTACTTTCATTATCCGCTGCCGTTTTCAGTATTTGATTTTCAGCCGGAGTAGCCATGCGCCACTGCTTATTATCCACAATCCCCAAAGTCTTAATTTGGGATTCGGATAGTCCGGCAAGTTTGCAAGGGTCTCCCTTTCCCGCTGTCACTTGGGCGATTGTATTATCTGTGGGTATTTTATCCGTTTCCAGATAAGGAATATCCGCCCATTCCGTAATATTTAAAGGAGTGTACGAGCCCGGATACCAAAGTACATCGTTCAATGTAGTGGCATTGGCAGGTGGGGTGAATCCCGTATCTGCATCCGGTGAACTTATGGCTATCAGGCTGCCGTATTTAAATAGGATATCCTTGTATCCTGTTCCTGAATGATATGCTTTCAGTATCCCTGAATAAACACTAAAGTCATTCCATATATTCACATTTCTGGACGTATCAGCTACGGCGTCATAGTCTGCAGCCTTGTCACTTACAATGACCAGCCCGTCAATCGGTTTCCAGTTGATAGTGATATCATGTTCCTCCATTGCCACTATTTCTGCATAAAGTCCCATTGCTCCCATGCCGGTAATGGTGGCGTATATTTGATAATGGTTGTTTCGTATCAGGTTATGATTCTTAGGAGGCTCCTGACCGATATTCAGCAGATAGATGCAGTTCAGCACCTGTGTGCTGCCGTTTTTAAGAACGCATTGTGCATCTATTTTAAGATAGGTTGCTTGTGAAGCATTTTGAGGGTCGGCCAATATGTGTTCGGGAATATAAGTAGTAGGAATCGTTATGAAATCTATGTTATCAGGAATGGTGTAGTTATTTCCATTTATCGTATACGTACCGTTATTATCGAGCTCGCCTGTTCCTGATATAGTAAGATCATCCGACCATATATTTTCCGTATATGCCTGCCCCTCCTCTATAGTAGTGGCAACCGGCATTCGACACACTTTTACATTCAGTCTGGTTACTTTAAAATCTTCATCCTCATTGGCGATATTTTTAATTGCCGTAAAGCTGATGCGGGACACCATGCGGTTTACCTCAATCGGCAGTTCCGTTGTCGTAACATTATTGATGGTAACTGTGGCATTTGTTCCGTCGCTACGGGATTCCACATAGGCACGTGACACATTTCCATACATAGGTGGCGGAGCAACAATACCTATGGCGGAGAATGTCACTTTTTCTATTTCATTTTCCAATGTAATGGCAGCGAGCTTTTCCGTAAGCTCCGGTGTTTCGTTACAGATGATGTAAATGTTATTATATCCCCGTGCCGCTCTTATGGAAGCGGTGTATATACCATCAGCATTTATGGAAGCGTCAGAAACGTCGTTGTATACCAATTCGTTTTTGTCATTAAACACAATTGCACGTACGGATTTTATGACTTCATCTTCGTCGACGGTAGTATTGCGTGTCCCCATTTTAATACTCATCGGTATCCTTTCTCCTTCGTAAATACGTGCGCCTGTTGTTTCATTCTCCTTTGTACAAGAGTATGTAAACAGGGCAAACATCGTCAAAAGCAGAATAATTGCCGAAAATTTTATGTTGATAGTTATATTCATCCTTTATCGTGCCATAATTCCGTTTCAAAGAAACGTCTTACATATCCGTTGGTTGGAACCAGTAGGTCCAGTTGTTAATAGTGATACTTAATGCTATGTAACCGTTCTCTTCCTTATCTCCGATGCGGATGTTAATGTCCCACTGATATCTGCGGTCGAGATATTCCTGGTCCCCCATCGTTTCTGGTTTACTTTTCAGCAAGTAGTCAATAAGGTTTATGGTTGTTTCTCCTCCAATGTCTATCGCTTTTCCTGATGTTTGCTCCGTAATGGAAAAAGGCATAGCGACATCTTTGACGAATCTAAGCGTGTGGAGCCGGGTCTGAAGAGATAGTTTGTTGTCTTCCTCATCTGCACAAGGGTGGTAAATTATGTTCTTGTTTCCATCTCCAAAATTATTTTTATAGTCATAAATACTGTTTGCCGCTATCAATTGTATATTGTATTTTGAAAGATCGACCTGATTGCTGCCTCGTGTAATGCCTATCGTTATATCATTGGTATTACGTATCAGGCTGACAGTTTCTGTATTGCTTATGTTCTCCGGAGAAAACATTTGCAGGGGACCGCTATGCCATAATGCATCAAGATGATTGTTGCTCATGTCATTATCGGGTTCGTATTTTAAGGATAGTTTGTCTATCGGATCACCTGCAGTCATTGATGATAGCCGGTAAAACTCATCTGTTTTTCCGGCCCATACAACAGCCGTACAGCCTTTCAGTCGATAAGGGATCAGCATACGATAGTCCGTATTTTTCAGCGGATTACCTTTTTCGATGAATGTCTGAAGATATTTCCCTTCTGCATCGAACACATAGACTTTTACTTCCTCCACCTGATCGGCAAACCAGTCTTCATTTGCCATGTTATAGTCATACCTGAATTCAAGAAAAAGGTCACACTGGTCAAGATCGTCATGAAAGACGTCGCAACCGGTAATCCCTGCCGCCATAAAAGCGGCAAGGATTATTATGTATTTCTTTATGTGTCTCTTGATTTTCATCTATTAATGCAAATCAACACCTTGTGTCCAGTAAGTCCATGGATTGATAGTGATTTTTACAGAAATGTATGCGTCTGCTTCATCATCATCGGTACCCGGAGGTGTAGGATTAGTGGGATCAGGGTCAGACGGATCGGGAATCCACGGTGTTCCGGGACCGCTCACGCTCTGAAGGTCAAGGTGATACCAATTGTTGCGCACTACTCCGTATCGGCCTAAAGCCATCTTTTCGGTTACATTCTGGTCGTGACGGATCAGGACATCGTAATAGCAAACAGATTCATGATAGTAACGCACGGCACAAAAACGTCCGATGATACCGGTTTTCGCAGTAAGTCCGCTCGATTGAAGGTTTGTAATAAAATTGTCTATAGCACTTTGATCGGCACTTTCATCCACGAGCTTTGCTTTCTTTAAGAATATAGGCAAATCTGTTTTTAGTCCGCCACTACCAGTTTTTGTGTATTCTTCTTTAAGCTGGTCTAATGTATAATAGTTTCCTTTCCAAGAGAAATAACTACTATTTGAGGTCAAACCATTAGGAGTGTACGTAGCCTTTACTACCACCTTGGTAGTGAATCCTAATTGCTGTGCATTAGCGTCCATGGTGTTTTCAAGACAGTAGCAGCTCGTTCCTTTATCTCGTTTAACTTCAGGTATAGGGTCAGTATCACTGTCTATATTTTTTAGATAATTGAAAGCTGCATCCATATTAGTTTCCATAGTACTATTATCACTAATATCAGGTTGTTCGCTCTTTAAATAGTTCTTATCCCGACGATAAACCGCTCCAGTCGTGGCATTATCGTAAGTGATAAGTTCACTATACAGTTTTACACTCTTATTGGTAACGCTTAATTCCCAACCGCCGAAAGTAAATGTAGCACCGTCAGGTTTGGTAGTAAAAGACTCCTTAACCGCAAGCTCTACTTTTGCACTTAATCGATCCACAGAGATTTCTGCAGGATGGTCTTTTGCTTCTTTTTTTGCCGCATCTATTTTGTCTTGGGTATATCCATCCGGCTTATGCACCGTTACTCCCATCAATGCTCCTTCTATGCCAGCTCCTTCGCCTACACTCGCCATCATGAAATTATCATTGGTAGCGACATTGGCAATAACCGCCTCAATAGCAGTGTTTATTGCAGACCAAGGTTTACCTTTTACTGTTTCCGCAGCTAAATTCCATCCTTTATTCCCGTCGGTGTAAGGATTGATAACCACAAATACTTTTTTAGTCTTCTCCGGTACTAATTGAGCTTCACTAGCTGCAGCTTCCGGGGTCCCTGTTCCACCGGATTCTCCTTCGCTATTCCCAACGGTCAAACCATCAAAATTAACCACATCAAGGCACACATCTTCCTCGTCAAATAATAGAACTCTGACTGTCCCTGCTTTACTTTCCCCTGAACTTCCCGGTTTTTCTACTACACCCTCTGCTCTTGTAGTGGATGTGTGACTTTGCAGGGAAAGCGACAGATACGCCTTTCCATTCAGCTCACCGCTCGGAATATTCCCTTCCCGAGCATCTTCACTACTACAGCCGGCAAATATAAAAA
>DXOJ01000059.1:0-1670 GCA_019412865.1 Bacteroides sp.
ACAGATATATTACTTCTGTCTAAAAAGCCTGTTATGGGTCTGATAGCAGGCTTTTTATGTATCATAATGTAATCTATCTACCAGTGTTTGCAAGGTTGGTTTTGTACATTTTTACCTCCTCTGATGAATGATTTTTAATCCATAATGATTTTTGGAAGTATGAGGAATCGAAGAAATAATAAAATCCGACTTTTCTCCTTGATGGGAAATGAAGACCTCTTCTCCTTTCTTTAAATCAATTTGGAAAGTATTGTTTGGGAGTGATTGTATGGTGAAGTTTCTTTTTCCTTCAAAAATAGGGTTAACTATATCAGTCGTTATAATGCAAGGTTCTCCTGCCAGACTTTTAATATGGATAAATTGTGTCTTTCCTTGTTTTCTACTGGCAGATACTTTAAAAGCCCCTTCTGTGCGTAGACCTGAATAAGCAATGTCTTTCCATGTAGCGGGAATAGCTGGGAAAATGCGAATCTTTCCACCCCAACTCTGTAATAACATATCGTGGATACTTTGGGCGGCAGATAAAGGTGTCTCAATAACTGGCCCACTTTCTTTATACATAGTCGTCGAACTAAGAAATTTCCCAAATAATTTATTTAGATAGGCTAGTGCATCGTCTCCCTTTCCGATAGCAGAGGAAATGGAAGATGCTCCTGTGTATGAGTAACCTAGGAGAGCTTTGGGCTTGCTTTGCCAAAAAGACAATGATTTCTCAATCATTTCAATATCATTCGATTGTTCTTTATTAATTAAGTATAGAGGATAAATAGCAAGTAAATGTGAATAATGTCTGTGTGAGAAAGCATACGGCGTATCTTTTCCGATAAGCAATCCATTCTCGTCTGTGGGGTAAGGAGTAAGTTTAAGAAGCACATATTTCCATGTCTCAATCAATGAATCTTGGATACTCAGACGATGAGCTGATTCTAGTAGTGTTTGGCATCCCCAACGTAGTAGAGCGAGGTCGAAATTGCAATCTTCCACAGTGTCATATTCGGGGGAGTAAGTCGCTGGGAGATGAAGTTTTCCATCATCTCCTTCTTTCAGGAAATGCAAATAGTAGTTGATTGATTCTTTTAATAAAGGAAATAATTTATCTCGTAGAATATCATCATCCATTTTATGACGGTAGATAAGCCATAGGTTGTGACAGGCCCATGGAAGTAGTCCTATTTGAGCTTTGCCTTTTCCTGGAATTCCTACTTCTGTAGTCATACATTCCAAATTGGAAGCAACCCCTATTCCTAATGAGTTATGGCGGTAAGCTTTGGGAATGTTGAGGCGTAACTGATCTATATGATTGTAGAGGGCATTTTCTAAAGAAGCTGCCAGATCTAGATGGTCGGAAGTATTCAGTGCCCAATAGGTAAGTTGAACATTGAGATTCCACCAAGCGTTCGGCCATGGGGTTTCGGTTAGCCACGGACCTGTGTTATCTATTAGAGCACGGTCACCACGTGTTGCAGAAGCTAATTTATACATCTGTATCCAGTAGAAGTTTTCTTTTTGTGCTTCCGGCAGTGTTATGAAACTACTGGGATAGAAAGTATTCCACCATTTACGATGTGTTTTTTGCATGGATTGATAACCTTTGCGTATAGCTTTTCGGATTTCAGCTTTGCATATTTCACTCGAATTGTTTTGAGGATATGTATGTGTTAGGTTTATCC
>DXOJ01000059.1:1680-2311 GCA_019412865.1 Bacteroides sp.
TTTATCCATAAGTTGCGTTCTGTTTCGGGATTATATGTTTCTTGCCATCCAACGCTTGTTTCTCCTCCTGCCAATAATTTCTGGACAGATAGATTGATTTCTTTCCCATTACTGATTTTTGCTGTCGGATTGAGTTCGTAATCTTTTGGTATTTTATTGGCTTTTCCTTGTCTTTTGAAAATCAAATAACGAGGGCTATTAGCTTCAGCTGCTATCCATTCCCATTGGAAGTCATGTTCGTCTCCTTCTGTTGTTGCTTTTACTATTATCATCATTTCATCAGCATGGACAAAACTTCGCAAGTGGATGACTCCTTTAGTTGTTGTAATATCTGTTGAAGCTTCAGCATTCCAAAGGTCAAGATGTATCGTTCCATTGATTATTTTGCCTTTAGGATGTAGGGTAAAATGTCCGGTAAGTAGTCTGGGGATTCCGAATACATCTCTTTTAGTGCGGTGATCATGTACATCGCAGTTGCCTGTTTCTAAGCGCAAGTAGTTCTTTCCGGGTTCTTTATAAATCATTAGCCCAAGCTTTCCGTTGCCTAAAAAGGCTGAATCATACCAATATTCGGGTAACTTTTCCCATATCATATCTTGTTGACTCATAAATTGGGGCCAGTCAATATCTT
>DXOJ01000590.1 GCA_019412865.1 Bacteroides sp.
ATAATATAGTTATCATATCATTTATAATAGTTATCATATATCCTGCCTTCGGTTAACCTGTAAATTATCCTTCTGCAGCATTTCCTTCGAATCCCCTTCAGTCCTTAATATACATTGAACTCCAATGTCCCGAAGTTATTCTTCTCAGCCCTGTATGCGTTTCTCACATGCCCTAGTATTTCCTCTTCGCTCATCGTAGGACTTTTCCATCCTTCAGTGAAATACCCGATAGCCAGGCTCTCATCCACTCCCCATTTGCACATCAGACAGGCCAGCTTAAAGATGCTCTCCGCCCTGTTCCCCTCTTTCCAGTATTCCGGGTTATTCTTCTTCCAGAGAGAGTTTATAATATTGATAATGCTTTTGTCCGACACCTTTCTTTCTGCATGGGGTTGTATCACTTTGCCCTGCGCCCTTACGGTGGGGATATAATGAAACGTTACCGGATTAGGATTCATCCATATGTCAGGATCATAGCTGAGATAGTTTCTCCTTGCCATATCCTTGCAGGCGCTATCCTTACCGGCCACGTTGAATTTGTCCAATAGTTGTGTGTATAAGTCCCTGTGCCTGTCCGGGTCGGTATTATCATGCAGTATCAGTGCTTTCAACCCCCTTCCGCCTGGAGTTACGAATACACATAAGACACATGGAGTTCTTATCAGCCAGTTTCGCAGATCTGTCATTTCATCCTGTGTCCCTATATGGTCAAAGTCCATTGCCGTCACATTTGAATACGATATCAGATGCGTACTGTCAATTTCTGAAAATGTACCGTTATAGGCTACGGCAGGCAGTAGTCTGGCTTTCCAGTACTGCATTTCATTCTCCGGTTGTTTCCTTATATGTTCTATGGCCTGTGCCAGGGTATATTTACCGTACTGACTGTCACACAGCACCATGTTACCATCACGGATCATGCCTGTAACCCGTGAGAGTGTCGGATAGCTCAGATTGTACCTTGTATGGTTGATTCTATGTGCTAATGTGATATAACTATCCATGATTGTCCGGCATTATTTCTTTTTTATCCATCTGAGGTTCCGGGTGGAGTTATTGGACATGTCCCCGTCAATATGTTCCACTTCCGTATAAAGCTCCGGGTTCATGTTCGGCAGGAACGTTCTTGCAACCAGGAAGTCCGGATAAACCTTCTTATTATTTATGATGATATTTTCCCTGTTCTTTACTTTACGTGAATACAGGCCTTCATACAAATTACAGAGGATCTCCACGCTTTCATATATTTCCAATGCATACGCTTTCTCAAACCATTTGATGGCTATCTTATAATCTACAGGAGCTCCATACATACCTCCAAGATGTATCTTCCCTATTGTGAAAGCAGCCGGCCCCTCACCAGAGACAGCGTGCCGTAGTAACTCCATTCCTTTTTCACTATCCTGAGGGCAACCTTTCCCTTCCAGATATATACACGCCAGATTAATCTTTGCTACAGGTACCTTGTCTGCAATGCTTTCCAGCAGATTAATAGTCTTGTCAACATCCGGGGTTACTACCAGACCTTCCAGGTAGTACATGGCGACATTGTTGATCCCATCCGCCAGTCCCTGCATTGCGGCTTTGTTATACCAGAAGAAAGCATTGTCAAAGTTTCCTTCGTTTTCATAATCCTGTGCTAGCAGGTACATGGTTTCCGCATCACCTGCCGCTGCTTTTTTAATAATTCTTTTTTTTCGTTCTTCATTTTTATTCAGTTTTAGTATGCCTTCCTTATTTAGCGTACATGTATAAGGATTTCAGGGTTTTCCCAAGACGGTATTTTTTTTTAATAAACATGTCAAGGTTATCTGTGGGGTTGACGGTTGTATATGTATATAGTGAGTAAAAGAGGGCATAACTGTATTGAACCCGATGAGGAATTATTGCTAATTCGTATTCTCAGGTCGGATAACTTTTGAGGCATTTTGAAGCTTTGACGGCTTCCTTCGTCACCTCCCAGATCTGCATATCCAATCATATGAAAAATGTTTTGAACTGTACATGTCCATTCATTATATGAGGTCTGGAGCTCTTTATAAACAGGTTTAGTGTCATAAATTTATAAAAACGCTGTTGTCATCACCCCTCATCCTGATAAATGATGAAAGATAATAATAAATCATGTTTGAAATAATTATAATGTTAAAGCAAGCAGAAAAGTGGTTTCCTGATTTGGGAACTATGGTTTCCGGGCATCTCCTGATTTATGTTATTTCAGCTAAAGGGAACCATGAGCGGATTATTCCCGGAGTCATTCTGTTTTCAACCGGACTCTGCATTGAATGGTTGTTGAAAACAGGTCTGTGCAGCCCACCTATGACTTATTTACGAAAAGTATGGAAATCCGGACAGGTTATTGAAACAGATACCGATGGACGCTATACAGGAGG
Source organism: Bacteroides sp. (assembly GCA_019412865.1). Taxonomy (GTDB): domain Bacteria; phylum Bacteroidota; class Bacteroidia; order Bacteroidales; family Bacteroidaceae; genus Bacteroides. The sequence goes on from DXOJ01000590.1 coordinate 2,394, forward strand.
GAATGCGCAATATGTAATATTTGTAGAAACAACTGAAAACCAATCCGGAAGATATCTTTTAAATTGTCTGAATACTAATATGAATAGTTATATAAAATCACTAGTGTCCCGTTAAAATCGGGACGAGTTATTAATTAATCAAATAATCCCGGAATAAGGGGATTAAATTGTTCTTTGACATCATTGAAATTAGTCTTATTAAACAGCTCTTGTAAAGGCGTTTTATCTGTTAATGAGATGCTAAGAATCTGCAAGACCTCATAAGTTGAACGATTCAGTTGCATATCATATTGTACAATAGCTACTAAACAATAGGTGATGATAGCAACACTAATCTGTATTCGAACCGCATTCTCGGTAGTACCCCAGAACCTTTTTATCTTAAGGTGTTGTTTCAGCCATTTGAAGAAAAGTTCCACGAACCATCTTTTCTTATAAAGATTGGCAATATCAAGTGCAGATATGTGTTTGGCATTCGTCAGGAATGTGAATTCACGATCATCCTCTTTATCATAGAAACGGATGACTCTGAATGATTCAGGATACTTCTTTTCAGAAGTGTACCCTATCAGTTTCACTTCCGCATCTGAAAGGATATTCTTCGGCATTCTACGCTTCCATTTACAGAACTTGCATTTCAGATTAGGCTTCGCTCTGACTACAAAGAAAGAACCTGTAAGATGAATCCGATAAAGTTCTTTAAACGAGTCATACGCTCTATCAAATATATAATAAGCATTTGGCTCATAATTAATTGCGGACATTTCTGTTGAATCATGCCTGGATGCTGTAGTTACTGTATAAAAGGCTGGAAGTTGTGCTTCTATGTCATAAAGGACATGAGCCTTAACTCCACCTTTTTTCTTACGGAACTTCGCCCAAGGGAATGTAGCCAAACATAAAGGAATCGTAGTGGAATCAAACGCATACTTCCTTCCTGGAATATCCAAGATGTGAGTCGATCGTTTTTCACATGCTTCCTTCATCATATAGAAAGCAAAATCTTCGAAGATTCTGTAATCCCGATTCTGATTGGCAGATGCAAGCGTAGTTTTGGCAATGGGCTCACGACCCAATCCCAAATGATAACGCTTTCCTTGATGTGCTTCCAAAGCTACAATCAAGTCACGAAGACTTTCACGATTACTGAGTTGACCGAACATCATTGCAAGTAACTGACTCCAGCAAGTGAAATGTTTCACATAACGATTGCCATCATACTTGTCTACAAGTCTTCTGAACTTATCATTGTTCAAGAATTCTACTAACTGAGCGAAAACATATTTATCTTGGTTCATTTGAGGTCACCTTAATTGACCTCAAAGGTATGATTTCAAATCGTCGCGCCTAAAAAGTAGTATCTAATAGACTATATTTCAATTATTTCAAAGAACTATTTATCCACTTTTACGGGACAGTAATGATATAAAATCAAAAGAAAATGATGAATAAAAACGATAAAAAACTGCCGTTCGAAAAAGAGATCAACGGCAGAAAAATGAGATATTGTGGAATATATAATATCTGGGTAAACCGTGAAGGTACATATGTTTATAGGGAATATAAAGACCCAGCCTGGAACCATGCCTTGCAAATCCATACCCGTCTGGATGGAAGCAAATACCTGGACACGAAAAGCCATGGAGAAATACCTCTTGATGAAGCTGTGGCCATCTGTTTCAGTCCTATGCCCCGGGATGGCAGGAAATATATACCGGTTCATAAGGATAATGATCCGGGCAATTGTCATGCCTTGAATCTTGCATGGAAACAGGTCCTGAAGTATTCTCCGACCGACAAGGAAAGAAAGCTGGATAACGGACTGGTGGTACGGTCGGATGGTACCATACTTGATAAAAGGAAAAAACTGTTTGTAGTCACGGTAATTGGTGACAGCGATACGGACCGACTGGTTTCTGTGGATCCTTATGTATGCTATTATCGTAAGAACCGTTATGGCTCTATTGACGAGAGACGTGCGCGTGTTGATGCTCTTATGGCGGAAGCCGAATTTGTAGCCGGTGATAACTCCCTGATGAGCAGGCCGCGGGTACTGCATAAGGATCAGGATTACCTGAATTACAACTCCTCCAATCTTGAATGGGCAGAAGAGGACAGTCCGGAGTATCAGGCTTATATGTGGCAGAAAAAGGAAGATCTGGACCGGTTGACCATTCAGGAGAATCCGAATCATCCCAATCCTTTAATGAAACCTCTACATTAATGCCAGTTATAAAAAACATGTCTTATGGATGAGAAGGCAACTATTTCCCGGAGAGCCGTGGGGAAACATATTATTGTCAGACTACCA
>DXOJ01000591.1 GCA_019412865.1 Bacteroides sp.
AAGAAAATGGTGGTATTAAATATACCGAAGGTAATGAACCATCAAAAGTGAAGGTTTTGGATTCTCACGGAAATGTAACAAGAGTAATAAGCAATAAATAAAAATCTGCAATGCAAAAGAATAAGATTTTGAAACGTATAGATCGCATTATTTTTCAAGCCATTGTCATGGGTGATAACTTAACAGCAGATGATGTGCTACGCCTCGGCAACCATGCCAGATTCAAGAAGAAACTATTCATGGTTGGTGACACGTGCCGGGTTTCAGTGAGAAAGTTGTCCAATTCAGCGAGTATATTCACAGTCGTCAATTACTACTACATCAATAGTCTCTGTTTTACGGATCGTATCCGCCACTATTTGGGCAAATTGAGGACAACAGCATTTCGTAATATGGGCATAAGTGAAGTCATTGTCGTAATCATAGATGATACGTGCCTTTAGCTTATGAACAGGACATTTTACATCTCGGAGTATACTCTTGCATATTGTTTGGTCTGATGCAAGTTTAGATTCCAAATCATCGAAAAACATCATAACGGTTTATTTAAATTAAATATTTTCCATATTGGCTACAAATGTAGCAAAACTATTCCGGTTCGTGATGAATAGGAATAGCCTTTTTAGAAACATGAATGTAGAACAAGAAAAACGATATAGTATATGAAAACATTTAGAGTGATTCAGAATGTGTTGATAGCGGTCGGGATAATAACTACCGTTTCATTGGTTGACGGGATTGAGGTGTCTGCCTCTAATGTGCAGGCGGCTTTTGTTATTGCCTGTTTCACGATAGTGACCATTCTTGAAAGGGAATTCCGTTCGGAAAAGGACGAAGAGTAAAACAAGTATGCAAGCAAGGAACTTCCCCGTATTTCGGGATAACACAGACTCATGGTTTCAGATTGAATTTGTCATGGTATTATTTAATGGTGTTAGGACAGGTTTTCAATGGGAACAGGTGAAAAGAGGGGAAGCAGCTACAATCCTGGGGCAGTGCCGGGACTTGCGCTAAAGTTAATAGTATAATTATTATGGCTGAGATATTTAATAATCGGATTTGCGTGTTTGCGAATGAATTAATCATCTTCAATCCCAAAACGCAAGTTGGGAGTGAAGATGGGTTCATTCCTGAAGGAACATACTATTCGATGGTGAGGAACGGGCAACTTATCGTACTCCGTCGTGGTATTCCCGGATGTCCTGCCCTAGTAGATTTTGAAACCATGAGAAAGGACGTAAAGAAAGGGTACATTGTACGTAAAGGTGATCCCCGTGCAGAAATTGCCGCTAAAACACAGAAATCCATACTGGAAGATGCGATTGTCTACAGCAATGCCGCCTACGAGTTTTTCAGTGTGAAATACCGCTATGACGGTGACAAGAAGCTTCCCCCCGCGAAGATTGACGAATATACCCTTAATGTGCGCATCATGAACGCGCTCCTCTCCCTTCGCGATGGTCGTAAAGCCAACTCGATAGGCGGTGGTGGTACGCGCATCAACGTTTGGGAAAAGCTCTGTAAGTTGAGCAATGATCTTCTGACACTGAAAGACCCGAACGGGCGTGATATTTTTCCTCATAACCTGCCGAAGAACTGGAAGGCTTTGAAACGTAAATGCGAGCAATATGAAGCGGCACGACGGATCAGTGAGGAAGAAGGCTATCGCAGTGTCATCCATAAATCGTATGGCAACAAATACGCGGCAGTCGTACTGAACGAGGACGCAAAGGCAGTGATGCATAAATTAATCAGTATGCATA
>DXOJ01000592.1 GCA_019412865.1 Bacteroides sp.
ATACCCATCATATAGAGGATGTCATAGACCTGGTTTTAAGTGTCAATCCTGATGCGGTAATGGTAATCAAGTCTACTATTCCTGTTGGATATTGCCGGGGACTTTATTTGAAGTATGCCCGTAAGGGGGTCAGGAAGCTTAACCTGCTTTTTTCTCCGGAGTTTCTTCGTGAAAGTATGGCTCTTTATGATAACTTATATCCAAGTCGTATCATTGTTGGTTATCCAAAATTTATAGAGAGCGAACAATTTAAAGAGGAAAATGAAGCAATCAAGGCTGTTGCGGATATTCCTGCCCTAGAGAAGGCTGCACGTACTTTTGCCGCATTGCTTCAGGAAGGAGCAATTAAGGAAGATATTCCTACCCTTTTTATGGGTTTGAAGGAGGCGGAAGCTGTTAAACTGTTTGCTAATACCTATCTTGCTCTCCGGGTATCTTACTTTAATGAACTTGATACTTACGCAGAGGTCAAAGGCCTGGATTCTGCAGCTATCATCCAAGGCATAGGACTCGATCCTCGCATTGGCACACACTATAATAACCCTTCATTTGGTTACGGTGGCTACTGTTTGCCAAAGGACACCAAACAGCTTCTTGCCAATTACGAGAGCGTGCCCCAAAATATGATGACAGCTATCGTTGAATCAAATCGTACTCGAAAGGATTACATTGCAGATGCAGTTCTTCGCAAAGCTGGTTGGTATGCATATAGCACAGACAATGAATTTGAGGCAGGGAAAAAGTCTGTTACCATTGGTGTTTATCGACTCACAATGAAGAGTAATTCCGATAATTTCCGCCAGAGCGCTATTCAGGGCATCATGAAGCGTATCAAGGCAAAGGGTGCAAATGTTGTAATTTTCGAGCCAACTCTTGCTGATGGAGAAACATTCTTCGGTTCATTGGTTGTAAATGACCTTACTAAGTTCAAAGTTTTGTCAAACGCAATCATCGCTAATCGTTTTGATGATTGTTTAGCAGATGTAGAAGAGAAGCTTTACACACGTGATATTTTCCGTCGCGACTAAGTATTTGCTGATAGGATGAACATATTAAATTGATACAATAATGGAACTCCGTACAGACTATTCAAATGTCAGTTTCCAGAATAATGGAAAACTGAAGTTACTCATTATCGTGGGTACTCGTCCTGAGATTATCCGCCTTGCAGCCGTCATTAACAAAACTCGTCAGTACTTTGACGTTATCCTTGCCCATACAGGACAGAACTATGACTACAACCTCAATGGCGTATTTTTCAAAGATCTAAATCTCAAGGAACCAGAGGTTTATATGGATGTAGTAGGTGATGACTTAGGCTCAACCTGTGGCAACATCATCAACGCAAGCTATAAGCTTATGGTAGCCACCAAGCCAGATGCTGTTCTTGTCCTTGGTGATACCAACTCTTGCTTGAGCGTTATTGGAGCAAAACGTCTTCACATTCCCATCTTCCACATGGAAGCAGGTAACCGTTGCAAGGACGAATGTCTCCCCGAAGAGACCAACAGAAGAATCGTGGACATCATTTCAGATGTCAACCTCGCCTATTCGGAGCATGCAAGAAGATACCTTGCAGAGTGCGGACTCCCTCGAGAGCGCACTTATGTTACAGGCTCACCGATGGCAGAGGTACTACATCAGAACCTTGCCGAGATTGAAGCATCTGATGTTCACAAGCGTCTTGGATTGGAAAAGGGCAAATACATTCTCCTCTCTGCTCACCGTGAAGAGAATATTGACACCGAGAAAAACTTTCTCTCGCTCTTCAACGCTATTAATACTATGGCAGAGAAATATGATATGCCTATCCTCTACAGTTGCCACCCACGTTCGCGCAATCGCCTTGCAGCTTCGGGCTTCCAGCTTGACCCACGTGTACAGGTACAGCAACCTCTTGGCTTCCATGACTACAACTGCCTCCAGATGAACGCCTTTGCTGTAGTTTCAGACTCAGGTACACTTCCAGAGGAGAGTAGCTTCTTTACTAGCGTTGGCCATCCATTCCCAGCAGTCTGCATCCGTACCTCTACCGAACGTCCAGAGTCACTTGATAAAGCAGGCTTCATTCTCTCTGGTATCGATACCAAAGGTCTTCTCCAGTCGGTCGATACAGCAGTAGAACTCGTCAAGAATGATGACTATGGTACACCAGTTCCTAACTATACAGATGAAAATGTCTCAACCAAAGTTGTCAAGATTATCCAATCATATGTTGGAGTAGTCAACAAGATGGTTTGGCGTAAAGAAATTTAAGAATCATGAAAGTTTTAGTTACAGGCGCAAAGGGCTTCGTGGGTAAGAACCTTTGCGCTCAGCTTAATAATATAAAGACCGGTAAGGCCAAGTGTTACGGCGACCTTGTCATTGACGAAGTATTCGAGTATGACCTAGACTCTACTTCCGAGCAACTCGACCAGTGGTCCCGAGAATGCAACTTCGTCTTTAATCTCGCTGGTGTCAACCGTCCTCAAGAACCAAAGGAGTTCATGGAGGGCAACTTCGGCTTTGCCACAGTTCTTCTGAACACCCTCAAGAAATACAAGAACAATTGTCCAGTGATGATTAGCAGCTCTATCCAAGCCACCCTCGCAGGACGCTTCGGCACTAGCGAGTACGGTAAGAGCAAGAAGGCTGGTGAGGAACTCATGTTCCAGTATGGCGAAGATACAGGCGCTAAGGTGCTTGTATATCGTTTCCCGAACCTCTATGGTAAGTGGTGCCGTCCTAATTACAACTCAGCTGTTGCTACTTTTTGTAACAATATTGCTAATGACCTTCCTATCACCGTCAATGACCCAACCGTAGATATGGAGCTCCTCTACATCGATGACCTTGTAGAGGAAATGATTTGTGCTCTCAAAGGTGAAGAACACCATTGTGAGTTCGATGGCGTTGAGACAGTCCTTACTGCTGATGGCCGTTATTGTACAGTCCCAATTACCCATCACGTCAAGCTCGGAGAAATCGTTGACCTGCTTTACAAGTTTCGCGATATGCCTCAGACCCTCATGATTCCTGAAATGCCGGCTGATTCATTCGCAAAACGCCTCTACAGCACCTATCTTAGTTATCTACCTAAGGACAAGGCCGTCTTCAATCTCAAAATGAACGTAGATAACCGTGGCTCCTTCACCGAACTTGTTCACACTCTCAATTGTGGTCAGGTCAGTATCAACATCTCTAAACCAGGAATCACTAAGGGGGAACACTGGCACCACACTAAGTGGGAACAATTCATCGTAGTCAGCGGTCATGGATTGATTCAGATGCGTAACGAAGCTAATCTCGATGCACCAATCCTTGAATACGAAGTTTCTGGTGATAAGATCCAAAGCGTCATCATGCTTCCAGGTTACACCCACAACATCATCAACCTCTCGGACACCCAAGACCTCGTCACTGTTATGTACTGCAATGAGATTTTTAATCCAGAAAGACCAGATACTTTTTTTGATCCAGTGGGCAAAGACTAAAAGATACAATTCAACAACAAATTATAAATAGTTATTAATTATGAATATTTTTACTGGTAAAACCCTTATGATTACCGGTGGCACAGGATCATTCGGTAATGCAGTCCTCAATCGATTTCTTAAGACTGACATCGCAGAAATCCGAATTTTCTCACGTGATGAGAAGAAGCAGGATGATATGCGTCATGAGTATCAGGCTAAGATGCCGGAGGTGGCCCATAAGATCAAGTTCTTCATCGGTGACGTCCGCAACCTCCAGTCGTGCAAGAACGCCATGCCTGGTGTTGATTACATTTTCCATGCAGCTGCATTGAAGCAGGTTCCCTCTTGCGAGTTCTTCCCTATGGAGGCTGTTAAGACCAATGTGATTGGTACTGACAACGTACTTACCGCAGCTATCGAAGCAGGCGTGAAAGCAGTTATCTGCCTCTCAACTGACAAGGCTGCTTATCCTATTAATGCTATGGGCATTACCAAGGCCATCGAGGAGAAGATCGCCGTTGCTAAGTCACGTTACTCAGGTAGCACCAAGATCTGCTGCACCCGTTATGGCAACGTCATGTGTTCTCGTGGTTCAGTTATTCCTTTATGGATTGATCAAATCCGTCACGACAACCCAATCACCCTCACCGAGCCTAATATGACCCGCTTCATCATGTCGCTCGAAGAGGCTGTCGATCTCGTATTATTTGCCTTCGAACATGGTCAAAACGGTGATATCCTCGTTCAGAAGGCTCCAGCTTGTACCATCCAGACACAAGCTGAAGCTGTCTGCGAGCTCTTTGGTGGCAAGAAGGAGGATATTAAGGTCATTGGCATCCGCCATGGCGAGAAGATGTACGAAACTCTCCTCACCAACGAAGAATGCGCCAAGGCCGAGGATATGGGCGACTTTTATCGTGTACCAGCTGATAACCGTAGTTTGAACTATGACCAGTTCTTCACTGAGGGTGATGCCAAGCGTTGCGAGCTCTCTGAATTCAACTCTGACAACACCTGTCGTCTGAATCTTGAGGAGACCAAGGCAAAGATTGCTTCGTTGGAGTACATCCAAAACGAGTTGAACGAAGTTCTAAAGCTTGCAAAGTAAAATCCAATTTTATCAGGATTTTGTCCAATAACTAAGTAGGCAACAGGTGTGAAGCTGCGGATCGAATCCGTTGTCTGCTACAAAATAATTCACAATGAACATCAAGATACAATGTAACCATTGTTTCGAGCCAATCACCATCTCCATAGAGGAATCTGACCTCGAATTTGAATCACTACCCTTTGATTGATTAATTTCATCTTCATTTGAAAATGTATTGTTTTTAATTAGGAGTAAATTCGCTGGGTTCATGAGCAAAGAAAACATGCAACAAGAATATGATATTAATCCAAAGTATTATTATGACGTTCAAAGTAAACTTCATTTTTACCATGACTTTTCGTGCCATATTCCCTTTGAAGACCAGTTTGACAGTGTTCAAAACAAATATATTAGAAGGATAGAATGCCTGTATAAGTGTCTGAGTGATGCCAGTCTTTTTGTTAGATATATAGAGGATGAAAACGAGTTGGACTATGTTTGCAGAAGAATAGATTTTATAAACGACTTTTTCCGTTCATTCGACTCAAATAACGCAATTATATTCTTCGTAAATGAGGATATTGCCAAAAGTAATCAAATTTCAAATCAATTCATAATAGTACCAAACAGAGGAAGTAAGACAATACATCATTTTTTATCATCAATTCCTTCGGCAGAAGAATTCTTTATTAAGAGTCTTAATCCTTTCCATAGCCAAAGACTATCTGCATTAGCTAGATACAAAAAGAAAAAACTATTAAAGAGAATCAGTAGATTCATGATTAGATTTGAGGCTCGTAAGCCAATATATAAACATTACAACTTGTATCAAAACAGAATACAGGCCAGATAGAAGGGAAGTATTAATACAATTTATTATACTTCAGTTTTGAAATATTATCCATAATGGAAGAAAGTAGAGGGTCACGAATAGCAAAGAATACAATGTTCTTGTATGGACGAATGTTGCTATCAATGATAGTAACGTTATATACGTCAAGAGTGGTGCTTAACACACTTGGCGCGAGTGACTTTGGTATTTATAACGTAGTCACAGGATTTGTTGTGTCTTTTGGTTTCCTGAATAGTGCAATGCACACCTCGGTTCAGCGTTTTCTGACCGTTGAGATGAAGGAGAACAATCATGAGAGACTCAACCAGATATTCAGTATGGGTGTTACTATCCACCTCATCCTCGCTTTGGCTATGGTGATAATCGCAGAACCTATCGGATTGTATTTTGTGCAAACCAAGTTGGTTATTCCACTTGAGCGCATGGAGGCTGCATTGTGGATTTTTCATCTGTCTGTCATTGTTTTATTCTTCGGAATTATGAACGTTCCCTATAAGGCCTTGATTATTGCGAGGGAGAATATGGGAGCATTTGCAGCAATAAGTCTGATCGAAGTGTTTGCAAAGCTTGCTATTGCCATTGCTTTGGTTTATAGTATTTTGGACAAGCTCATTCTCTATGGTGTCTTGCTGATGATTGTAGCTGTTACAATCCAACTGTTCTATATGTGGTATTGTATATCGCATTATGAAGAAGGAAAGTATAAGCGATTTTGGAACAAAAAATTGTTTGGGGAAATGAGCTGCTTTGCGGGCTGGAACCTAATAGGTGTTTTTGCTGGCATTGTCTATAATCAAGGTGTAAATATCGTTCTTAATATTTTTGGTGGTCCGATAGTAAATGCGGCAAGAGCTATTGCCTTCCAAGTGAGTGGCGCTGCAAACCAATTGGTTACAAACTTTCAGTTGGCTACCAATCCACCAATCATGAAGGCATACGCAACAGGAGATAAGTCTGTATTCAGACTTCTGTCATCATCGTCCAAGCTTTCATACATATTGCTTCTATTCATTGTGATTCCTTTTTTGCTGGAATGTTCTTATGTGTTGAAACTCTGGTTGAAAGAAGTACCGGAATATTCTATTATGTTTGTGAGATTGGCTATGATTGATATCTTAGTCTGCTCATTGGCAGGACCACTTCATACGCTGATGCAGGCTACTGGGTCTATCAGAAAGTATCAGATAATTGTAAGTGGAGTCTTATTGATGAATCTCCCACTTTCATATCTTATGTTAAAAATAGGTATGAGCTTTGACTCTACATTTTATGTATCAATATCACTCTCTTCGATAGCATTGGTTATACGCTATTGCCTTTTGCGATCATACGTAGAATATAGCGTCAAAGAACTTGTATTGGATTTCACAATCCCAATTGTCATCTTGACGATAGTAAGCAATATTGTTCCTTTAGTTATTTACAATTATATGGAACAAGGACTATTTAGACTTCTTATCGTTTGTGTAACATCATGGACTTCTATCGCACTTGTATCTTGGATTTGTGTCTTAGATAAAAATGAGAAATCCCTTCTATTACGAATAATTAAAAGGTAAAAATGAAGATAGCTATTATTGCAGATAATCTGGGTAATAATGCGCCAGGATTAGTGTTTAGAAACATTCTGACAGGTCTGTCTAAAAAGATAGAGTTTGACATTATTACTTCTACTTTAGATTATCGGGCACCAAAGGAACATAGAGGAAGCGTTAACTATGTACCGCAGAAGAGAATTCCATCATGGAGGCTAAGAACATTTTTGTTTAATATATTTGGCTTCTATCATACACAGAAGAAGTGGGCAAAGGATATCCAAGGTATATTGAACTCCAAAGCGTATGACGTTGTTGTAAGCCTCATGTCGTCCGCTTTCTATGCATCCGTTATGGCTGCTGATATATTTGTATCTCATAGGAAAGTGAAGCATATCTGCTATTGTGTAGATGCAGTTCCAGCACCTTTCCCATGGGAAAAAGAGGGAATGTACACTTCTGCCATGAAACGTTGTGTGAGGAAGTATATGCAAAAGGTGAATGTCCTGTGCATGACCAACCAAGAAATGCTGACCTACGAGTTAGGGATTATCGGTAATCCCAATATAAAATCTGTGGTTCTGCCAAATCCATCAAAAGAGACATCGCTTCAAAAATTACCAATTGAAGATATTACACCTTCATTTGTCTATGCTGGTAAGATGTATGGTGTGCGAAATCCAGATGCCCTACTTGATGGATTTAAGCTTTTCCTTAAGAATCATCCTTTAGCAAAGATGATTTTTGTAGGTTCGGGTAATTTGGATACATACATCAAAGAACATTATGCAGACTTATTGGATAGTATTGAATTTATCTCATATACAACGGATCTTGCCCAGATATATAAAAAGTGCGTTGCGTTGATTGATGTAAATGCAAACTTTGACAATGATGTTTTTTTGTCAAGTAAAGTCATTAGTTATCTGCCATACAATAGATTGATTATTTCAGAGTCTGGCAATGGAAGCCCTGTTCGTTCAATGTTTAAGACTTCACAAACTATATTGCATGTACATCATCGTGCAGAAGAATTTAATAACGCCATGGAGTCTTGCATAAATAACATTGGTTCAATAGATTATTCTGAAAGAGAGGAGTATCTAAAGCGGATGGATATAAATGCTGCTACAGATACATTCATTAATCAAATTTATGAAAATAATGAGAACTGAAAGTCTTATACTTAAGGTGTTATTGTGTTTTAATGTGTTTACACTTTTGATGTATATCATCACGCCATTAAGCATAAATTCTGGCTATCACTTTTTAAATATATTCTATATTGCTCTAAATATATTTATGATGAAGCTTGGATTCCAGAAAGGACAAAATAAGACGTGCTATTTAGAGTCTCAACCAAGTCTTCAGATTACTCCGAAGACTTTTAATATTGTGCTCATATTTTATTTATGTACGTTTACCATCAGATACGCCTATATGTTGTATCTGCCTCCTCTTGATTTCGGTGTACTGATCAATCGAATTGCGATTGGAGTTGCCGATCCGCATATGGGACGTACATTCATGCACGGAGGTAGAACCATCCCTTGGACTGTCTATTTTATCACTTCGGTTATTGATTCTATCTTCTTTATTTTCGCGCTGATTTGTTGGAAACAATTAAAGACAATAATAAAAATCCTTGTTGCTGTCCTTCTCGTATTTGAAGGCTTTTATTCAATGGGAACAGGAACTAACTTTGGTGTTATTATGCTCGTATCATGCGCTTGCTTAGCAATCATGATGCAGATACCTAATGAGACATTATCGACAGCGAAAATTACAAGACTCAGCATATTAGGCATATTTGCGCTTCTTTTTGTCGTTTCTATATTCTTCTACAATATGGAAGGTCGAAGTGGCGGTAGTTTTGAGGAACTTAAGGGAGGAGATTATCTAGCATTAGGATCTTCTGTTACTGTTGACACCAATGCATTTTTGGATATTCTTCCTTATAGATTTCAAATTTTGTTGCTTTATATCTTTAGCTACCTTACACAAGGCTATATGTTTTTGGAGAACATTTATTTGCTCGATTTCCATTGGGGAGGTTTTTTCGGCAATAATCCTGCTCTCCAGTCAATAGCTCAGGATTTCCTGTTCTTCAACCCTGAACTGGATAGTTATCAGATGCAGATGGAAAGGTTAGGAGTTGACTCATACGTTAATTGGCACTCATGTTATCTTTGGCTTGCAAATGACTTTACACTACTTTTCGTTCCTTTGGTTATATACTATATTGCCAAGTTTGCCAGTGTAGCTCTACGTATGTATAGGACAAGTCATGATTTAAGTTCTGGTATCGTATTCGTTGTTCTGGCTAATATGTTACTATTTTTGTTCGCGAACAATAACTACTTGTCATCAGTATTCTACTCTTTTATGTTTATTTTCCCATACTGGTACTTTAAAAAATATAAACAAATATAGCAATGGTAAATTATCTATATAAGTCGTACGCAATTTTCTGCAATAATAGCAATTTTTTAGAAAGGACTAAGATTAATTCTGTGTTCCGGCATATTATTCAGAGATTAACGAATATTATGGTTCCCTTTTGGTTTAACAGAACAGCAAATAATCCCCAATATAGAATAGACGCTACTCAGAAGACAGAAGGTCGAATTATTGCATCACTTACAACATTTCCTGCTCGTATTGATAATATATGGATTGTGATAGAGAGTATTCTGAGACAATCCCAAAAGCCGGATATGTTATTTCTATGGTTATCTAAAGAACAGTTTTCTTCAATTGACGTATTACCGAAACGATTACAAAATCTGCAAACTCGCGGACTTCAGATTCGATTGTGTGATGGCGATTTGCGCTCACATAAAAAGTATTATTATGTTTTAAGAGACTATCCGAATGATCATTTGATAACATTTGATGATGACTTGATTTATCCAACTAATACAATCTCTTCAATTATGGAGGCTGCTACAATGTATCCTGATTGCGTTGTAGGTAGGTATTCAAATCAAGTAGGAATAGACGACTCGGGGAATGTCCGATTTATTCGCAATAAAAATCGTGACGTCGCCTTTCAACCATCATGGTCAGTTTTCATTGGTAGCGGTGGAGGAACATTATTTCCTGCTGGCTTTTTGCCTGAAATTGCAAAGGACAAAGATACGTTTATGTCTATTTGTCGAACAGCAGATGATGTGTGGTTAAACTCTATGTGTCGCTATTCTGGCCACAGAATCGTTGCAATTATGAATAGGTGTCCATTGCTTGAGATTATCAATAAAAACAATTCAATTCTTGCTAGTATTAATTACGGAGAAGAAAACTATCGTCAGCAAATGGCAGTAAGAGAATATTGTATCGCCAATGGCAAAGACCCATTTGAACCTTTAATAGCAAAATAACTAATATGGAATCATTAAATAAGATTGTATCGAGAATAATTTCAAAATTCTTCCCAAGAATACATTTTTGTTTGGCATACTACCATCATCGTCATAAATGGCCGAATCTAACTTGTCCTAAAGATCTTTCTGAGTTGTGGATAAAGAGATTGTTGGATGGGCAAGTCAATCAGTACTATCAACTGGCAGATAAGTATTTGGTTCGCGAGTACGTGAAGAAGTGCGGGTATGCTGACACATTAACAAGCCTTGTGAACTGTTATTCTAAGGGAGATGAGTTAATCTATTCTGAATTACCCCAAAAATTTGCGCTCAAGGCTAATTGGGGGGCTGGTATGAATCTCATTTGTACGAAAAAATCTCAATATACAGAAAATGAACTGAGGAGCCAGATTGATAAATGGCTCGTATCTCCGAAGTTCGCTTTTTCAGAACGTCATTATAATCTGATTTCGAGAAAAGTTGTATGTGAGGAATTTATCGATGATGGTACCGGCGGATTCCCAATAGATTATAAGTTCATCTGCCTTAAAGGCGAAGTCAAGGCTATTCTTGTTTGCAATGATCGTGAATCTGGTCATGCTGATTATATTCCTTATGATGTCAACTGGAAGCCTTTGTTTGATTATTGCATTGCAAAGCATGATAAAAGCGAATTAGTAAGCAAGCCTGCCAATCTAACTCAAATGCTTGAATGTGCAAAAAAACTAGCATCTGGTATAGATATGGTTCGAGTAGATTTGTACTCTAACGGTAACAAAATTTGGTTTGGTGAAATGACTCTTACTCCTGATGGCTGTATCTTCCGCAGATGGACGCAAAAGGCCATCAATGAAATGGGAGAGTATTATAGAACACATTAATTCATAAATGTATGAAACAAAAGATTGCATAACTGATTAAGTCAAGCTACATCGAAAAAAAGTTATATTGGTATTATAGGTTAAACTGAATTTCAAAACTGGTATTTAAAAACTTTGGGGTTGTAGGGGACTTAGATGCTGAATTCAAGAAAATTAGAGCAGCCCACACATGTTTTGGCTAGTTCTATTTGCATCATTACGAATCTTTATTCGAGGTAGAACGCCGTTCATTCGTTTGTGAGGACGAACATGTCTATGTGGCAGATTTTATGAATACAGCAAATGTAAGAAGAATTCTCGGTGACAAGTGGGAAAACTATTAGGAGTTTGGAGAGTTTTTCGCTCGAAAAGCATGCTGCATTACCAATCCAATGGGGAATGGTGGACTCTATCCGGTTTGTTTGAGATCTCTGGCAGGCTGATAATAAAGCCTCTTGATGGTTCTTTTGGTAAGGGTATTCAAATCATAGAAAACACCTCTGACAAGGAGGGCTTAAAGCAAAGATTACAGACACAGAATATCTTAAAGGATTCATTGCAGAAGAGATTATCAAGTAAGACGAACGTATGGCTGTCTTGCATAAAGAATCAGTCAATACATTACGAATCCATACTATTTGTTTTGATGGAGATGTAACCGTATTCCATCCTTATATACGTATCGGCAGAGGAAAAAGTGTTGTAGATAATGCTGGAAGCGGTGGTGTATTTACCTCTTGTAATCCTGAAACAGGAGAAGTCTTGACAGTAGTCGATGAGTACGGGAACATTTATACCAATCGTCCTGACACCGGTTTCCCATTAATCGGCTTCATGGTACCTTACTGGAAAGAAGCTAACGAAACAGCAAAGAAACTGGCACTTCATAATACAGATATCCATTACGCAAGTTTGGACTTAGCCTTTACTGAAAACGGATGAGTATTGATAGATGGTAATCCTCGCGTACAATTCATTTTTCCAGATTTCAGAGCAAAAAGGATTCCGTTCTGAACTTCACGAGATATTAGAAAAATACGGAAAAGACTATAAGTCGAAATATTAATATGCAAAAACTTTGTGTAATATATAATACTGCTCCTCGCTATCGCGAGGCGGTATTTCGGGCAATCGACAAAGAGTATGATTGCGATTGGTACTTTGGTGAAACAAAGTCCGACATAAAGGAAATGGATACGTCGTTGTTGAAGAACGTGACGTATTACAAGACCTACGGTAATCCCCAGAAATGGTATTGGAAGCGAAACTATTTGTTTTTGCTTTTCAAGAGTGACTACAAGAACTATCTAATCCTGCCAGAGACCCGTTCTATGAGCGATTGGCTCTTTTTTGCATTGGCATACACTTTCTTTCCTAAGAAGCGCTTCTATTTGTGGACACACGGATGGTATGGCAAGGAAGGCGGCTTGGATGCAAAGATGAAGTTGTGGCTCTATCGCCATGCTTCAGGCACCTTCGTGTATGGTGATCGTGCAAAGCGTCTGCTCATTGAGCAAGGCATTTCCGAGGAGAAGCTCTTTGCTATCCATAACTCGCTGGATTACGATACCCAGAAGGCGCTTCGCGAGAGCATCCACCCTTCGGACATCTACAAGGATCACTTCCAAAATAATCTGCCTACTATTATCTTCATCGGTCGCCTGACCAAGGTGAAGAAGTTGGATATGTTGGTGGATGCGTTGGTTTGTCTCAGAAATAAGGATGAGAAGTACAATCTGGTGTTTGTGGGAGATGGTAGTGAGAGCGAAAGTCTAAAGTCTAAGGTCAAAGGTTTGGGGCTGGATAGTCAGGTGTGGTTCTATGGTGTATGCTATGACGAGAAGACCAATGCGGAACTCATCTACAATGCCGACCTGTGCGTGTCTCCTGGCAATGTGGGCTTGACGGCAATGCACTCTTTGGTTTTCGGTTGTCCCGTAATTACTCATAATTGCTTTGAGTGGCAGATGCCTGAATACGAAGCAATACAAGCGGGTGTAACCGGTGATTTCTTCACAATGGATGATACCGATGATTTGACAATGGTAATTAGCCGTTGGTTCGCAAGAAAAATGGATAGCCGAGAAGAGGTGCGTAAAGCTTGTTTCAACGAAATTGATTCCAACTGGAATCCATACTACCAGATGGATATAATCAAGAAAAATCTGAAGTTCTGATGACACTAAGTTATTTATATTCCAAGTTTTTCAAGAAGGTTCTTCGCGGAAAGTCTGTCTTGAACAGTCAGATTGACAAGACAGCTAAGATCTATTCCGGTACGGAGTTCTACGATTCCACAATAGGCCGTCATTCATACATTGGTTATGATAGTGAGGTTCATTCGTGCGATATAGGTTCTTTCTGTAGTATTGCCAATGGCTTTGTGGTAGGTGGAGCTAAGCATCCGTTGGATTGGGTAAGCAGCTCACCAATATTCTATAATGTAGGTGGCGGTACGGGTACTCATCTTGGCGATCTCGAGATCGAACCTCTCAAGCGTACAACTATTGGTCATGATGTTTGGATTGGCAATCGTGTGACCATCATGCAAGGTGTGACTATAGGAACAGGTGTTGCTATTGGTGCTGGAGCGATAGTAACTAAGGATGTACCACCGTATGCCGTTGTTGCTGGGTGTCCTGCTAAGGTGATAAAGTATCGTTTCGACGAAGAAACTATCCAAAAGTTGATGGTATCGGAGTGGTGGAATTTAGATGACGCAGTTCTAAAAGAAAAAGCAAGATTGGTATCAAATCCACAGGAATTTTTGAGAAGTTTTAGTAAGTAAGAATAAAGGAATGTCCGTCCGCACAAGTGATAGTGCAAACGATATGGTGTGATACCATCGGGCGGAACAAGGTTTATATTACCATTGTTTTATGAGAATACTTATTGTAACACAATATTATTACCCGGAACAGTTTCAGATCAATGAGATTGTTCCGGAACTGGTGAAGCGTGGGCACGAGGTAACTGTGCTTTGCGGTGTGCCTAACTACCCGAAGGGAGTTGTGTTCCCGGGGTATGAGACTGCTGAGAGCTTAGAACTTAGAGAAAGGGAGTACCTGGAGAAGACGGGCGTGAAGGTGGTGCATGTGGAGCAGGTGCCGAGGGGAAAGAATCCAGTACAATTGGTGAGGAACTACGTAAGTTTTGTGCGGAATTCGAAGAAATTGGTAGCTGATAGCTTAAAACTGAGAGTTGAGAGTGAGGCAGGTAAGTCTCAAAGCTCTAAACTATATACTATAAACTGTGACTACGACTTAGTCCTTGGTTACCAATTGAGTCCTATCACCTCGATGTATGCGGCTCTGGAGTACAAGAAGCTGACGGGTGTGCCGGTGGTATATTATACGCTGGATGTGTGGCCTGTGTCGGCTGAGGGTATGCTGAAGAGTAAGAGGAATCCGCTGATGTGGCCCATCAATAAGATGAGTCGTGAGCTGTATCAGGGGGCGGACCGGGTGCTGGTGACTTCGCGTCCGTTTATGGATTATCTGCATCGGGTGAATGGGATTGCTTTCGATAGAATGGCTTACCTTCCTCAACACGCTGATACTGGTATGCTTGGCATGGATATGAGCGCTGAGAATAATGGTGTGGCTGATTTTATGTTTGCCGGCAATATCGGTAAGGGACAGCGTGCGGATGTGATCATCAAGGCGGCGAAGGTGCTAGGTAAGCGTAAGGATTACCGTATCCACATGTTGGGTGACGGGCGTATGCGTGAGGAACTGGAGCAGATGGTGCGGGCTGAGGGGTTGGAGGAGAATGTAATCTTCTACGGCAACCAGAAGCGCGAAGATATGCCGAAGTTCTACAAGATGGCGGATGTGCTGCTGGTGACGCTCCGTGGTAACAACGAGGTGGGCGATACCATTCCAGGCAAGATGCAGATGTATATGACTACGGGCAAGACGATATTCGGTGCCATCAATGGTGGTGCGCAGGAGGTGATCCGCGAGTCGCGGTGCGGCAGTTGTGTGCCTGCAGGCGACTATGAGGGGCTGGCGAAGCTGATGCAGCTGTACATCGAGCATCCGCATGACTATGATCAGTGCGGGGAGAATGCACGTGAGTATTTCAAGGCTCACTTTACCTTGGAACATTATATGAACGGACTGGAGGCTGAGCTTCAGAAGGTGGTGGATTCTAAACGTTAATTGCCACCAATTGAACGTTGATTTTTGTTAATTGTTTCTTTGACAAGATATGATAGAGTTTAAGAAACTGATTGATGCCAAGGCGCTGTACCAAGAGCTGGATAAGATCTGGGTGGCGAAGGGGATGACGTTCTTCGCCATTGATTATAACGGGAAGCGGGTGAGCAGGAAGTATCGCATCGGGGGTTGGAAGGATCGTCTGATGAGTTGGCATCGACTACCTTCGCAGCTGTTGCGTGTGGGGATTCACCACTTGTTGCCGCTGAAGAATGGTAACCTGCTGGTGGTGGTGAAGCGGAAGCTGTATATCCTTTCGTCCGAGGGCAAGGTGCTAAACGCCTGGAGCGAGTTTAAGGGTAATAAGCCTGTGCACCAAGGGGTGTGCGTGACACCTGAGGGTACGATTTTCTTTGGCGAATATGTGCTGAACCCAAATCGCGATATGGTGGTGAAGTTGTGGCGTTCGGTGGACGATGGTATGTCGTTCGAGGTGGTGAAGACATTTGCTTCGGCGGAGATTCGTCATATCCACTTCATCAAGTGGGATGTCTACGAGAAGTGCCTTTGGATGGGCACTGGTGACTATGGCGAGGGTAACAGGGAGTGTTGCCTGTATCGTAGCGAGGACAATGGCGTGACGTGGTCGCTGATAGGCCAAGGCAGTCAGGATTGGCGTGCTATTGGTGTGTGCTTCACGGAGGATGCGTTGCTGTGGGGTACGGATGCGGGCAGTTGTTCGGACACTGTTCACTTCATCCGCATGGATAGGAAGACGCGCGAGATTGAGGTGGTGGCTGACTTTGAAGGGCCTTGCCACGGTTGCGCTTCGTATCGGGACGGAAGGGCGTTCTTCTCGACCGGTGTGGAAGGTGGCGAGAACGAGTTGGATCGTTTCAGCCGCATGAAGCTGTTGGTGGCTGGAAGGCCGGTGAACATATGGCAGCTGGAGAAGGACATGTGGCCGCTGATATTGCAATATGGTGTGATGCGCTTCCCGCTGGGCTCAGACCAGTGCGATAGGGTAGTGTTTACCACAATGGGACTGAAAGGACATGGTGAAACCGTAATGATAGAGAAATAATGAAAGATTACAATGACATAAAGGTGCTGCTTATAGAGGGCAGAGCAAGACAGGTGTTGCCTATGGCGAAATCGCTGCGTGCGTTGGGCTGTGAGGTGACTACATACAATGGCAGTAAGTTGGATCCGGGCTATGCGTCGAAGTATCCGCACAGGAAGTTGCTGGCGTACTGCAATGCGCACGATCCTGATGGTTCGTACAGGGCTATCCGCAAGGAACTGGAGGCTTATCATTATGACTTGGTGATTCCAATGAACGATGATGTGGCTATCATTCTGGCTCAGCATAAGGAGGACCTGAAGGGTCTGACTGTGATTGCGGTGGAGGACTGGGAGACTTTCCAGATGGCTTCGGACAAGCTGAAGACGATGCTGGTGTGTATGCAGCATGATCTGCCTTGCCCGCTGTCGTTTACTGACAAGCAGGACTATTTGGCGAACAAGGATAAGGTGAAGTTCCCTGTGGTAGTGAAGCCTCGTACGGGTTGTGCAGCTGTGGGCTTCCATGTGGCACAGGACGAGCAGGACCTGATCGGCTACTATGACAAGGCGGAACAGAAGTATGGCAAGATGTTGATACAGGAGTACATTCCCCAGGATGGATTGCAGTACAAGTGCGAGATGTTCATTGACCGCAATGGTGAGATGAAGGGCGTTTGTGTATTTGCCAAGGTGCGTTGGTACCCGATAGATGGCGGGAGCAGTACGCTGAACGAGACCATCGACCGTCCGGATATTGTGGCTGACTGTCAGAAGTTGCTGCAGGAGATTGGCTGGAGAGGCTATGCCGACATTGACCTGATAGAGGATACTCGCGATGGTAAGGCAAAGATCATGGAGATCAACCCTCGCATCACGGGTTCGGTGAAGATCTGCTTTGAGGCGGGTGTGAACTTCTCGCAGCTGATAGTGGATGACTCTCTGGGTAAGGAGGTGAAGCCGCAGTTTGAGGTGGCGCACAAGTATCTGCGCTACATGCACATGGATGTGCTGTGGTTCCTAAAGTCGCCTAACCGATTCAAGTGTAAGCCTTCGTGGTTCTCGTTCAAGAATACTACGGACCAGATATTCTCTTGGGCTGACCTGTGGGTGTTCTTTGCGTTCACGTTCCAAGGCTTTGCCAAACTAAGTAAGGATAAAAAGAAGAGGGAGGTTTGATGGAAGCGCTTTTCTTGGAACTGATACGAGTATCTATAGGTAAGGTAGTTTGTCTGTTACATACGCCTTCGGCTGAGGAATAGGAGGTTATGTATGCCATAGCTGAGAAGCAGGTATTAATAGGAGTTTGCTTTGATGGGATGCAGAAACTGAACAAGCAACGACAGTTGGTGAATCTACCCATCGAATTGAAGATGCATAGCTTGGAATTACCGCAACGATTCAGAAACAGAATGAACTGATGAATGAGCGATGCGGACAGGTGCAGACATTGTTTACGAAGCAGGGAGTGAGAAGCTGTATCTTTAAGGGACAGGCGAATCTTCCTTTTTATCCTTCTGAGTTATCTTCGCTTCGTCAGTCGGGCGACATCGACATCTGAATAGAGAATGGCAAGGAGCGTGTGATAGAGTTGGTGCGGAAACTGGCTCCAACGAAAGAGTTACGCGAGACGCATGCACATCTGGATGTGTTTGAGGATGTAGAGGTTGAGGCACATTATCGTCCTGAGTTGGTGTAGAACTTCGTAACCAACGTACGTCTGCAATGGTTCTTTGTCGAGATGGCTGAGGAGTGTTTTACACATAAAGAACGCATCCCAAACGAGGTTGGAAGGCACGAGATTGTGACCACTGCTTGAACTTTCAATACTGTTCATCAGTTGACACATATCTTCCAACATTTTTACGGAGGGCGTGGGACTGAGGCAGTGTATGGACTACTATATGCTGCTGCAAGCAGCAGGTGGTGAGAGTGATAAGAACGTAGAGAAAGTTAAGAAGGAGGTGACTTCTTTTAACACGACGTGCTTTGCTAAGGCGTTGATGTGGGTGTTGGGGGAGATGTTTGAAGGTAACGCTAACTGGATGCTGTGAGAACCCAATGAGAAGAATGCTCGTTTCCTTTTGAATGAGATTATTCAGAGTGGTAATTTCGGTTATAAAGATGAGCGGATAACTTTCGTAGGATGAATCCTTTGCAGAGTCTTGTCCGCATTACTCGAAAGAACTACTCCTACTCGCAATTCGCTTCTTTTGACTGGTTTTGGGGTTCGATGTGGCGTATCTGGCATTTCTGCGACCGTAAACTACATGGGTATGAATAATTTATGAAAACAATGTCTTGATATGATATATAAGTTCTTTAAGCGCCTGTTTGACGTGATTTGCGCCCTATTGGGCATTATAGGTACCAGCCCGATCTGGATTGTGAGCATCATCCTTACTGAGATTAGCGACCCAGGGCCGTTGTTCTACTTTGCCAATCGTGTGGGTAAGGACAACAAAAAGTTCAAGATGTGGAAGTTTCGCTCCATGCGTGTAGTTCGTGGAGCAAGTGAGGCGAGTCTTCGTCCAGAGCAGGATAGAATCTTCTGGTGGGGCAAGATTATGCGCCGACTGAAGATTGATGAACTACCTCAGCTCTTGAACATCCTTAACGGCACAATGTCAATTGTAGGCCCTCGTCCTGCAGCAGTTGATCAGATAGAGATTACTCGTGGTGGCGAGAATGCTATTGCTGCTACTGTACCTTGCGGACTGACCTCTCAGTCGAGCTTGTGGGATTATATCTATGGAGATCAGTTCACCGAAGAGGAAGAGTACAACGAAAAAGTGTTACCTATCCGTCTGAAACTAGATGTGTATTATGTGAAGCATGCGAGCTTTTGGTGGGACATTTGTCTGATTTGGTGGACGGTATTGTCTATTCTTTATACTACTTGCGGAAAATATCCACAGTGGTTGCATGATAAATTGGTTGAATATTCAAAAACTGTATAAGCGATGAAATACTTAATAGTTGTAGCGCATCCTGATGATGAAACATTGGGAGCAGGCGCAAGTATGTGGAAGTGGGCACATAACGGAGATACTGTGGATGTATGCATCATGTGTACTGAGGCTAAGGCTCGCGCGTTCCGACCTGAAGACAATGAGTTGGAGGATGATACTAATGTTTCTAACAAGTTCTTGGGTGTAAATAAGATTTATGAGGGTACTTTCCCAAATATTGAGATGAATACCGTGCCTCATTTGAAACTGGTGCAGTTCATTGAGGCTGCAATCAAGGAGAGTGAGCCTGATGTTATCATCACTCATCATCCTGCAGACACGAATAATGATCACTTGCAGACGTCGATGGCATGTCAGGAGGCAATCCGCCTGTTCCAGCGTAGGCCGGAGGTGAAGCGTGTGAAGGAGTTCTGGTACATGGAGGTGCCTTCGTGTACGGAGTGGAAAATCAATAACGCGATGGAGTCGTTCAACCCGAACTGCTATGTGGTGGTGGGCAAGGAGGGCGTTGATGCGAAGATCAAAGCTCTCTCGATGTACCGTGGCGTGATTCGTCCATATCCGCACCCTCGTTCTGCTGACTATATTACCGGTCTTGCTGCTATGCGAGGAGGCCAATGGAGGCAAATGTACTCAGAGGCATTTGAAGTGGTGCTTCGAGCATATTGATTTATAATAAATTACAGGTATTTGATCATGAAGATTTTTTTTGGCCAGTTTGGAAATTTGTAAGTTACTTGTTTTTGGCCACAAAAGACAGACAAGATACGATATGATAGAAATCAACAAAGAACTGCTTGATTCTCTCTTCGTACAGGCAGAGTCAAGCGACCGCAAGCGCATAAACCACGACTTGCGTACAAGTCTAAATGATGGAGGACAACGTATGCTTAATGCTATGTTGCGCAGTACTATAGTGCCTATTCATCGCCATCCAATGAGTAATGAGAATGTGATATTGCTCGTTGGAAAGATGGATGAAGTGTTCTATGACGACAATGGTATCGAAACAGAGCGA
The DNA here is from genome assembly GCA_019412865.1 of Bacteroides sp. Classification (GTDB taxonomy): domain Bacteria; phylum Bacteroidota; class Bacteroidia; order Bacteroidales; family Bacteroidaceae; genus Bacteroides. The sequence continues at coordinate 20,371 of DXOJ01000592.1, forward strand.
ATCCATCTCGATCCATCAAAGGGGAACTACGGTTGTGTTGTTCCGCAATGTGCTTGGCATACCGTAGAAGTTTTGGAGCCTTGTGTTATTTATGAGGCAAAGGATGGCAAGTATGGTGAGGATGAAAGCGAAACACTTGATGAATATAAGTCAAAAAGGGATTTTGAATCATTTGAACATACTGGGTTCTCAAACTCTCTTGGTGACCTTAAAAAGAACATCGAATACCTTATAGGTATGGAACGACAGTCTGGTTCGATGGATGTAATCTCCCCTTTGTATGTCTCTCGTATGCTCAATGTCCCATTGGAAGATGTTGAGCAAGTTATGAAGGAACTATGATGAAGATATATAACCCTTTAATCAATAATTGAGTATGATTACAGAAGAATTGAAAAAGCATGTAGTAGAATTTGTAGAAATGGAGCAGCATAGTTACTCAATGGATCTCATGATTCTTGAGTATGTAGCTCGCAGCCTCCAGATAACAAAGAAAGATGCTGCCGAAGCTCTCGAAACATTGAAGAAATAATAATGTTTATCTGTCAACAAAGTACTGCTAATGCCTGCGGTTCGACATAAGTCTACTGATAGCAACCACAATGAATTTTTCCTACATTTCCTATAAAAAACGATGAGCATAATCTCGTTTACGTACCATAGTAATTTGGGTATTGTCCATAAGGAGTCATTTTTTCGGATTGCCACTATCCTTGGTGTGTCTGTCAGTAAATCATCAGATAAGCCTTATATGATTGAGAAGATCGACTCTTACGTCAAGTCAAATCCGATAGAGGTATTGGAAAAGCTTTGCGTGAAGGAACTGGCCCAGGAGTTTGTCAAGGCGTGTCCTAATACCTCTGTGGTAAAAGCTCCCTGCCGGATCGATACCCTAAAGATGTTTCTCTTGGTCTCTGTGTGTTATGACAAGAAGACGCGGAAGGAGAGTCTGCTGATGGTCGATGAACTACGGGAATTGTTTGCTCCCACCTTGATTCCGTCCTGAAAAAAAGTTCGGAAGAAGTCGAAGGAATTGGCGGTAGAACCGGATATGCCGATCATCCACCCTTTCAAAACAGAGATCTATGACTTTGACGGAATGTCCCTTGAGGAGATGCTCCAACGCTTTTTCGAGCATATTCTGGATGATGACCAGCTGACTGACGGTTACTTTGATGATGTTGATTCGAGGAGACCGGATGACAACCTTGAACTTTCCCAGAAGACTAAATATTCAATGGCATTGGATTTGGTGACGGTTGTCCGTAGCCTTTACTACAATTCCCAGGTTAAAGTGTTTAGGGCGTTCCATAAATTCATCATAAAGGGTAATATATGGGTGACATGTTTCTGGAGCGTTTCGAGGAGAGTTATGGCAACATCTGTTTCGATGGTGGGGAGGTTGATTCTGACACCTTTGAATGGGGCTATTATACCCTCAATGGCTTTGACAATGCTGGACTATAACGATCTCCATGTTTTTCTTTGATATCGCACGGAGGCTGGAGGTAGTTATAGGCCGTGAGGAGGGAGCGGAAACAAACCACCGGGCAAGCGGATACGAATTCTATAAATAGCAAATGAATGTCCAGAAAGAACGATCAGAATTTTATCGCCTTCTGTGATGAGTTAAAGGCGTATGTCCTGGAAAACCGTTATTTTCCGAATAGGCATACTCGTCTTTTGAACAAGATAAAATTTGTCTGTCGTAAGATCAATCAAGGCATACTAGAGAAGTGGAAACTGAAGATGTTCCTCGGCATAGCGGGATGCGGGATATGGACGGTCATATCGGAGGGCGAAAAAAGAAGGAACAGGAGGACCAGTAAGTAAGATACCTTGTCCTGCTTATCCGATTGAGCTGTAAAAGAAAAAGACCTTACCTAAGAATTCCAATAATATACCGTACTGGCCGGATGAAATGGGGATACCCGGTCTTGCGAAAAATTGTATAACCCCAGCAAGAAAGAAATATATGAAAAGATTGAAAGAATTATTCTATTGCGCATTGGCGACATTAATGTTTACAGGCTGCCAGTCCTACAAAAAAGTACCTTACCTGCAGGATGCTGAGGTCGTTTTGTACAGTACCCAGAACGAACAGCTTTATGATGCTAAGATCATGCCCAAGGACCTGCTGACGATAGTGGTGTCATGTACTAGTCCTGAATTGGCAGCACCTTTCAACTTGACAGTGGCTACGCAGAATAATGCTGCTTTGAGTTATACAACTACTCAGCCAGTCCTACAACAATATTTAGTTGATAACGATGGTAATATCAACTTTCCGGTATTGGGTGAACTTCATGTTGGTGGCCTAACCAAGAAGGCAACCGAACAAATGATCGTTGAAAAGTTGAAACCTTATATTACTGAAACTCCTATTGTAACAGTACGTATGGTGAATTATAAGATTTCCGTGATTGGTGAAGTTGCCCGTCCCGGTA
>DXOJ01000593.1 GCA_019412865.1 Bacteroides sp.
ATTTTTAATTGAATAACTAGGATTTATAAACTTATTCTTTTACATTTGTGTGCTCAAGAAATTGATAATAGATAATTCATTAACCAATAAATAACAATCGAAATGGAAAATCAGGAACTTATTAAACAGGTCACTGAAAAAGCCGAAAAATGGCTAACCCCGGCTTATGATGCTGAAACCCAGGCTGAAGTGAAACGCATGTTGGAAAACGATGATAAAACCGAACTTATTGAAGCTTTCTACAAAGACCTTGAATTTGGTACTGGTGGTTTGCGTGGTATCATGGGAGTAGGTAGCAATCGTATGAATATCTATACGGTAGGTGCTGCCACTCAAGGACTTTCCAACTATCTGAAGAAGAACTTCAAAGACCTGCCACAAATTTCTGTAGTAGTCGGTCATGACTGCCGTAACAACAGCCGCTTGTTTGCAGAGACATCTGCTAATATTTTCTCTGCCAATGGTATTAAAGTATATCTGTTTGACGATATGCGTCCGACTCCGGAAATGTCTTTTGCTATCCGTCACCTCGGTTGCCAGAGCGGTATCATTCTGACTGCTTCTCACAATCCGAAGGAATACAACGGTTACAAGGCATATTGGGACGATGGTGCACAGGTATTGGCTCCACACGATAAAGGCATCATCGACGAAGTAAATGCCATTGCTTCCGCTGCTGACATTAAATTCCAGGGAAATCCTGATTTGATTCAGATTATCGGCGAAGACATTGATAAAATTTATCTGGACATGGTGAAAACCGTTTCTATTGATCCGGCAGCTATCGCCCGTCACAAAGATATGAAGATTGTCTATACTCCGATTCACGGTACAGGTATGATGTTGATTCCGCGTGCATTGAAGATGTGGGGATTCGAAAACGTATTCACTGTTCCCGAACAAATGGTTAAGGACGGTAACTTCCCGACTGTCGTATCTCCGAATCCTGAAAATGCGGAAGCTCTTTCTATGGCTGTAAACCTTGCTAAAGAAATTGATGCTGAACTCGTAATGGCTTCCGATCCGGATGCTGACCGTGTGGGTATCGCTTGTAAGGATGACAAGGGCGAATGGGTACTGATTAACGGTAACCAGACCTGTATGATGTACCTTTATTATATTCTGACTCAATACAAACAACTGGGTAAGATTAAAGGTAATGAGTTCTGTGTGAAGACAATCGTTACTACCGAACTTATCAAGAAAATCGCAGATAAGAATAACATCGAAATGCTTGACTGCTATACTGGATTTAAATGGATTGCCCGTGAAATTCGTCTGCGTGAAGGCAAACAGAAATATATCGGTGGTGGCGAAGAAAGCTATGGATTCCTTGCTGAAGATTTTGTTCGTGATAAAGATGCTGTATCTGCTTGCTGTCTGATTGCTGAAGTTGCCGCATGGGCAAAAGATAATGGCAAATCTTTGTATCAGTTGTTGCTTGATATCTACGTAGAATATGGATTCTCTAAAGAGTTTACCGTAAACGTAGTGAAACCGGGTAAGAGCGGTGCTGAAGAAATCAAAGCAATGATGGAAAACTTCCGTGCTAATCCTCCGAAAGAATTGGGTGGCTCTAAGGTGATCTTAAGCAAAGATTATAAGACGCTGAAACAGACAGATGATAAGGGTAACGTAACTGCCATTGATATGCCGGAACCATCTAACGTTCTTCAATATTTCACAGAAGACGGTAGCAAAGTTTCTGTTCGTCCTTCAGGTACAGAACCGAAGATTAAGTTCTATATGGAAGTTCAGGGTGAAATGGGATGCCGCAACTGTTATGCTTCTGCCGAATCTGCCGCCATGGAAAAGATTGAAGCAGTGAAAAAATCATTGGGTATCTGATTTTGTCTCTTCTGAAATTTCAGATATAGATCATAAAAAGATAAATAATAAAATAGCGCCTCTATAATCTTTTGAAGATTGTGGAGGTGCTTCTTTTTTCTCTGTACATGGCCCTGATTCTGCCTATTTTCGGGCATTTTCCCTCTCTTGGTACAGTTCTTTCATTTCCTTTGCATTCTTTAAGTCCACTTGCAAATCCTTCTTGCGAGAATCTTGTTGTATTGGCATCATCTCAATTTCAACAGGCAGGCTGCGGATATACGCATGTGTTGTTGATGCTTTAGAGTGATACGTTCAGTTTCATATTCGTAAGTTGTTCGTTTGTAGTTGTGTGTATTTCGTGGCCTGCTTTTCTTCCTGTTATTTCTTGGTTCCTATCCAAGTCCATTTATGCCATATTGTTTCCAATGGTCCTTGTTTATGGCTAGACAGCCACCATTTGCAGAACTTAACCTGTAACAGGAAAAGAACGATACCTATAATCAAGCTAAGAGTATATCCACAGTAAGGAGCAAGATAAAGCCCGAATGGGAAATAGATAATAGCTCCTAAAATAGATTGGGAAATATAGTTGGTCAAACTCATTTTTCCGTAGAATCGTAGGTTGGATACGGCTTTCTTGAATTTATCCTTCTGATAAAGCAACATGAAAGAAGAAACAAGTACAATCGTGAATGCAAACTTCTGCCACATATCAAAAGCAGTACCTATTGTTTGTTGAATCAGGCTGCTGTCACTTTGCATGATCTGTTCTTTTAAAGAATATAATGGTGCGAAACTGATAGCTGTGATAATGAGAGCTTTCGTCCAGAATTTCAGATGAGATTCGGTAGCTACAAACAATTCTTTGCGTCCGATATACAAGCCAAACAGGAATAGTCCGGCAGTTTGCAAAAAGCGTCCCGCACCGATAGCCCAGAACAGACTTGCTTTCTGTCCCAGAGTGATATTGCCTATCAGAAAATCCCAGAAGTTTCCGGCTTTGGTGTAATCTGCTACTTCAGCATACATTGCTCCGACATTCAAATCGGGTAGGGTATAGGCAGGATTGAAAAGACTCATTATGTAATGGAACCATTCAATCGGTTGCAATGAAAACAAGATGGCGGTGATTAGAATAGCTTTGTCGCTCCACTTACGTACGATAAACAGTACGAGACTGACTACAACGAACAGCAACAGGACATCTCCTGCGGGAAAGAAAGCGGCATTAAGAGTGGCAAATCCTGCAAGTAATACCATTCTCCATAAAAAACGGTAACCGAAATCTGGGGCACGTGTAAAAACCTGTGTTTTCGTTTGTTATTTTTTGCTATAAAAAAT
>DXOJ01000594.1 GCA_019412865.1 Bacteroides sp.
ATCCTTCACATAGTTTACCATCTGCTCTTTCGGCAGTCCCACCTGATCTTTCGATTTACGGTAGGCAGCCGCAATCACATCTTTCATATCCCGCTCCTTTAAAAGTTCGACAGCAGCCCGGAAAGCGATAAACTCGCTCATCTTTGCCATATCGATACCGTAATAGTCAGGATAACGGACTTGCGGAGAGGAAGATACTATCACAATCTTCTTCGGACCGAGACGGTCGAGAATACCGATAATACTTTGTTTCAGCGTAGTACCACGCACAATGCTGTCGTCAATAATCACCAGATTATCAACACCGGGTACCAGACTTCCGTATGTAATGTCATACACATGGGCTGCCAGATCATTACGACTGTTTCCTTCGGCAATAAACGTACGGAGTTTGATATCCTTGATCGCCACCTTTTCGCTACGGATACGGCGGGAAAGAATGACTTCCAGTTCCTCCATATCCGGATGATGCCCTAATGCAGCAATTTGCTGCACTTTCTCCTCATTCAAGTAATCGTCCAGTCCCTGTAACATTCCGTAGAAAGCCACCTCCGCAGTATTGGGAATAAAAGAAAAAACCGTATGATCGATGTCATTATTGATAGCTTTCAATATTCTCGGAACCAACTTTTCACCCAACCGTTTCCTTTCCTTATAAATATCGACATCACTCCCACGGGAGAAATAGATACGTTCAAAAGAACAGGCATGATTTTCGCGCGGCTTGTTAATTTGCGAAGTACGGATTTTACCTTCTTTGCTGATTAACAATGCTTGCCCCGGTTGCAATTCTTTGATTTCCTCAAACGGAACATTCAAAGCAGTCTGGATCACCGGACGTTCGGAAGCAAGAACAGCTATCTCATCATCCTGATACCAGAATGCAGGCCGGATTCCCCACGGGTCGCGGATGGCGAAGGACTCGCCGCTCCCGGTCAATCCGCAGATCACGTATCCCCCATCCCATTCGCGGCTGGAAGTGCGCAACACGTTTGCCAAATCAATATATTCTTCTATATAATGAGTGATTCCCATGCCCGTAAGCCCCTCGGCTTCGGCAAGATTGAATACACGCTCCACTTCACGGTCAAGACGGTGTCCCACCTGCTCCAACATGATATATGTATCGGCATATTTACGCGGATGCTGACCAATGGCAGTGATACGGGCAAATATCTCGTCCACATTTGTCATATTGAAATTTCCGCAGAGGGCCAGATTCTTGGCACGCCAGTTATTTCTTCTTAAAAATGGATGCACATAAGAGATTCCGGATTTTCCCGTAGTGGAATAACGAAGATGTCCCATATATACTTCACCGGCAAAAGGCAAAGTTCGTTTGGCATACGCTGCATCGTGCAACTGTTCGGGAGTGAGATCCTTAAAATTGTTTTGAACGTTTTCAAAGATTTCCGTAATGGCTCCGGAACCTAAAGCGCGTTCACGAAACATATATTCTTCACCCGGATTTGCTTCCAGTTTCACACATGCCAGTCCCGCACCTTCCTGTCCACGATTATGCTGCTTCTCCATCAACAGGTAGAGTTTATTAAGACCATACATCCATGTCCCGTACTTTTTCTCGTAATACTCTAACGGTTTGAGCAAGCGTATCATGGCAACGCCACATTCATGTTTCAATTGTTCCATCTATACTATTTACGATTTGACGATTTACTATTTACAATTTAAATTACCACCCGCCAATCAAACAACTTACTATCCATCATTGATTCTTCAATCGTAAATTGTCTAATTGTAAATTACATTACTCTACTGTTACCGACTTCGCCAGATTTCTCGGCTGATCCACATCCATCCCTTTGCATACCGCAATGTGGTAAGCAAGAAGTTGCAGAGGTACCGTAGTTATTAACGGATCGAGACATTCGATTGTTTCAGGAAGTTCGATACTACAGTCAGCGATTTTGCTGATAACGGTATCTCCTTTCGTCACAAATGCAATCACTTTTCCTTTCCGTGCCTTAATCTCCTGAATATTACTTACTACTTTCTCATACAACCCATTCTGCGTAGCAATCACCACTACCGGCATTTCCGCATCGATCAGGGCAATCGGTCCATGCTTCATCTCCGCAGCCGGATAACCTTCGGCGTGAATATACGATATTTCTTTCAATTTCAATGCAC
>DXOJ01000595.1 GCA_019412865.1 Bacteroides sp.
AACAAAAAGGCTGTCTGCCCGTTTTATGTGGAGGGACAGGTATGTATCTGGAATCCGTGTTGAAAGGATATAAACTGATGCCCGTACCGGAAAATCCGGAATTGCGTAACCGTTTGGCAAATCATTCGCTGGAAGAGTTGACGGAAATGCTAAGTCAATACAAGGCTTTGCATAACTCCACCGATGTGGATACCGTGAAACGGGCGATACGGGCGATAGAAATTGAAGAGTATTATGCAGCCCATCCGGTTCCCGAAAGGGAATTCCCGGAACTGAACAGTCTCATCATCGGAGTGGACATTGACCGGGAACTGCGCCGTGAAAAGATCACCCGCCGATTGAAACAACGATTGGATGAAGGAATGGTGGACGAGGTAAGACGATTGATCGAACAGGGAATTGCACCGGACGATCTCATCTACTATGGACTGGAATACAAATACCTGACATTATACGTCATAGGCAAACTGACTTATGAAGAAATGTTCAACGGTTTGGAGATAGCCATCCATCAGTTTGCCAAGCGACAAATGACCTGGTTCCGCGGCATGGAAAGAAGAGGATTTACGATCCATTGGATGAATGCAGAGCTGCCGATGGAAGAAAAGATAGCTTTTGTAAAAGAGAAACTGCAAGGGAATTAGTATCTTTGGCAGTTATTATAGTGCGATTTTTAATACACAATAGGATAGATATACAAATATGAGTGTAGAACCGAAGAAATGGGGAGTGATTTACAACCCAAAAGCTGGTACCCGAAAGGTAAAGAAGCGCTGGAAAGAAATTAAGGAGTACATGGACAGTAAAGGTGTAGACTATGACTATGTACAATCCGAAGGTTTCGGTTCGGTAGAGCGTCTCGCTAAAATTTTGGCCAACAATGGTTATCGCACGATTGTCATTGTGGGAGGTGATGGGGCATTGAATGATGCCATCAATGGCATTATGCTATCCGATGCCGAAGATAAAGAGAACATTGCCCTCGGTATGATTCCGAACGGTATCGGAAATGACTTCGCCAAATATTGGGGACTTAGCACCGAATACAAGCCGGCTGTCGACTGTATCATCAATCATCGGTTGAAGAAAATAGACGTAGGCTACTGCAACTTCTACGACGGAAACGAACACCAGCGTCGCTATTTCCTCAATGCCGTTAATATCGGACTGGGAGCACGAATCGTCAAAATCACCGATCAGACCAAGCGTTTCTGGGGAGTGAAGTTCCTTTCATACGTTGCCGCCCTGTTTTCTCTTATATTTGAACGGAAGCTTTACAGAATGCATCTCCGTATCAATGACGAACATATCCGCGGACGCATCATGACCGTATGTATAGGCAGTGCCTGGGGATGGGGACAAACACCCAGTGCCGTTCCATACAACGGATGGCTGGATGTATCCGTAATCTACCGCCCGGAATTCCTGCAAATTATTTCCGGACTATGGATGCTGATTCAGGGAAGAATCCTGAATCACAAAGTGGTGAAAAGCTACCGGACGAGAAAAGTAAAGGTACTCCGGGCACAGAATGCAGCGGTGGATTTGGACGGGCGATTGTTGCCTAAACATTTTCCTTTAGAAGTAGGCGTGCTCCCGGAAAAGACAACGCTTATTATTCCAAATTAAATATAATTAGGCACGGATTACGCGGATTACACGGTTTTCTTAATATAACCGAATTGGCAAGAACAGTGTAATTTACAGTATCTGCAAGAACCGTGTAATCCGCGTAATCCGTGCCTGAAAATAAACTTATAATAGTAGTTAAGTATGATAGAACTTAAGAACAACCCCACCGGCAACTTTTTCCTGTTGGCCGGTCCGTGTGTGATAGAAGGTGAAGAAATGGCAATGCGCATTGCCGAACGAGTAGTAAAGATCACCGAAGCACTGCAAATTCCTTATGTATTCAAAGGTTCTTACCGCAAGGCAAACCGCTCACGTCTGGATTCGTTTACCGGCATTGGCGATGAGAAAGCACTCAAAGTATTGAGAAAAGTACATGAGACTTTCGGAGTCCCTACCGTAACCGATATCCATACCGCAGATGAAGCTGCAATGGCAGCCGAATACGTGGACATACTTCAAATCCCGGCTTTTCTTTGTCGCCAGACCGACTTGTTGGTTGCCGCAGCCAAAACCGGAAAAACGATTAACATCAAGAAAGGACAGTTCCTTTCACCGCTGGCAATGCAGTTTGCTGCCGACAAAGTGGTGGAAGCCGGAAACAAGAATGTGATGCTTACCGAACGCGGAACAACTTTCGGCTATCAGGATCTTGTTGTGGACTATCGTGGTATCCCCGAAATGCAAACATTCGGCTATCCGGTGATTCTGGATGTCACTCACTCCTTGCAGCAACCCAACCAGACCAGTGGGGTAACGGGAGGAATGCCGCAGTTGATAGAAACTGTCGCCAAAGCAGGTATCGCCGTAGGTGCCGACGGAATATTCATCGAAACGCATGAAAACCCTGCCGTGGCAAAAAGCGATGGTGCCAATATGCTAAAGTTAGACCTCCTGGAAGGACTGTTAACTAAGCTAGTCAAGATACGGGAAGCTATAAAATAACTCTTTTCCCTGTCTATTTGTGATTTACAACCAAACACAACGACAAATAACACAGAAATATTTATTTAAACTAAATAGAACATGAAACATTTATTACGTGGATTATTTATTGCAGTCCTTTTTATATGCTGCAATTTCCAGCTCGTACTTGCACAACCCATGCAAGAGTTACCTGTAGACAAGAATGTCCGCATCGGTAAACTAGACGACGGGCTTACCTATTACATTCGCCACAATGCCCTTCCCGAAAAACGAGTTGAATTCTACATCGCCCAGAAAGTAGGTTCTATTCTTGAGGAACCGCAACAACGTGGTCTGGCTCACTTTCTGGAGCACATGGCTTTTAATGGCACAAAGCACTTCCCGGGTGATGAAACCGGACTTGGCATCGTGCCCTGGTGCGAAACGAAAGGTATCAAATTCGGCACGAACCTGAATGCATATACCAGTGTCGACCAGACGGTGTACAACATCAGCAACGTACCGACTGAAAATATAAACGTGGTAGACTCTTGTCTGCTGATCCTTCATGACTGGTCGAATGCTATCAACCTTGCCGACAAGGAAATTGACAAAGAACGTGGTGTTATCCGCGAAGAATGGAGAAGCCGCAACAGTGGTATGCTTCGCATCATGACTGATGCACAGTCTACTCTATATCCGGATTCTAAATATTCAGACTGTATGCCTATCGGAAGCATTGATGTTATCAACAACTTCCCTTATCAGGATATCCGCGATTATTATGCGAAATGGTATCGTCCGGACTTGCAAGGAATCGTTATTGTAGGTGATATCAATGTAGATGAAATTGAAGCCAAACTGAAAAAGGTATTCGCAGATGTAAAAGCTCCGGTAAACCCGGCCGAACGTATCTACTATCCAGTGGCAGATAATCAGGAACCGCTTATCTATATCGGCACAGACAAGGAAGTGAAGAATCCTTATGTGAACATCTTCTTCAAACAAGACGCTACACCGGATTCTTTGAAAAATACCATTGCTTATTATGCTACCCAGTATATGGTCAGCATGGCTATGAATATGCTGAACAACCGTTTGAACGAACTCCGCCAAACTGCTAATCCTCCTTTCACTAGTGCAAGCGCAGAATATGGAAACTATTTCCTTGCCAAGACTAAAGAAGCACTCGCACTTGATGCAAGCAGCAAAATAGACGGCATCGATTTAGCAATGAAAACAGTTTTGGAAGAAGCTGAACGTGCACGCCGCTTCGGATTTACCGCATCAGAATATGAACGCGCACGCGCCAACTATCTGCAAGCCGTAGAATCTGCTTACAACGAACGCGAAAAGACTAAAAGTGGTTCTTACGTCAACGAATACGTTAACAATTTCCTTGAAAAAGAACCGATTCCGGGAATCGAAGTTGAATATACACTGGTAAACAAACTGGCTCCGAATATCCCAGTAGAAGCTGTCAATCAGGTGATGCAACAACTAATCACTGACAACAATCAGGTGGTTTTACTGGCCGGTCCGGAAAAAGAAGGCGCTAAATATCCTACTAAAGAAGAAATTGCTGCTTTATTGAAACAAATGAAGTCATTCGATCTGAAACCTTATGAAGATAAAGTTTCTAACGAACCGCTGATCTCTGAAGATATTAAAGGTGGCAAGATTGTTTCTGAAAAAGCTGGTGATATTTATGGTACGACTAAGTTGGTGCTTTCCAACGGCGTAACTGTATATGTGAAGCCTACTGATTTCAAGGCTGACCAGATTGTAATGAAAGGTGTAAGCTTCGGTGGTACCAGCGTATTCCCGAACGAAGAAATTATCAATATCTCTCAATTAAACGGAGTAGCTCTGGTAGGTGGAATCGGTAATTTCAGCAAAGTGGATCTGGGTAAAGCTTTAGCCGGCAAACGTGCAAACGTAGGTGCGGGTATCGGCAACACTACGGAAACTGTTTCCGGTAGTTGTGCTCCGAAAGACTTTGAGACAATGATGCAGCTTACTTATCTGACTTTCACATCTCCGCGTAAGGATAACGAAGCATTCGAATCTTACAAGAACCGTTTGAAAGCTGAACTTCAAAATGCAGACGCTAACCCGATGACTGCTTTCAGTGACACTATTACAAGCGTACTATACGGTCACCATCCACGCGCTATCAGAATGAAAGAAAACATGGTAGACCAGATCAACTATGACCGTATTCTTGAAATGTACAAAGACCGCTACAAAGATGCAAGTGATTTCACTTTCTTCCTGGTAGGAAACGTAGACTTGGCTACAATGAAACCGTTAATCGCCAAATATCTGGGAGGTCTGCCATCTATCAACCGTAAAGAGACTTTCAAAGATAACAAGATGGACATCCGCAAGGGAGAGATCAAAAATGTATTTGCGAAAGCACAGGAAACTCCGATGGCTACCATCATGTTCCTTTATAGCGGCACTTGCAAATATGACTTGCGCAACAATGTCCTGCTTAGCTTCTTAGATCAGGCTCTGGATTTGGTTTACACTGCTGAAATCCGTGAAAAAGAAGGAGGTACATACGGTGTAAGCTGTAACGGAAGTCTTGGTAAATACCCGAAAGAGGAACTTGTTCTTCAGATTGTATTCCAAACTGACCCTGCCAAGAAAGATAAATTGTCTGCTGTTGTTGTAGAACAACTTCACAAAATGGCAAAAGAAGGTCCGTCTGCCGAACACATGCAGAAGATCAAAGAATATATGCTGAAGAAGTATAAAGACGCCCAGAAAGAAAACGGCTACTGGCTTAATAATATGGACGAATACCTCTACACGGGTGTAGATAATACAAAAGACTATGAAAAGTTGGTCAACAGCATCACAGCGAAAGAAGTGCAAGACTTCCTCGCCAATTTGCTGAAACAGAACAACGAAATTCAAGTCATCATGACCGTGCCGGAAGAAAACAAATAAAAATTCTCTAGTATATCTACTGAATGATGATATTCAACGAATTACGCAAACATGGAAGGCTTGCCGCCAAACGGCATCCGATGTATGAAAAGAACAAAGTTGCTAAAATACTCGGTTATGTCATGGGCGCATTCTGGGCCGGTTACCTGATATTCTTCGGTACGACGTTCGCGTTCGGATTTTCTGATATGGTTCCCAACCGGGAACCATATCATGTGATGAACGCAGTGGTTCTGATCTTTATCCTGGCACTGGACTTTCTGTTGCGTGTTCCGTTTCAAAAAACACCGACACAGGAGATAAAACCTTACCTCCTGCTGCCGGTTAAACGAATTCGTGTCATCGACTTTTTACTAATCCGCTCGGGACTAAGTCTGTTCAACCTGTTCTGGTTGTTTCTGTTTGTCCCTTTTTCCTTCATCACTATTACCAAGTTTTTCGGTATCTCCGGTGTCATCACCTATCTTATCGGTATCTTGCTATTGATTATTGCCAATAATTACTGGTACTTGCTTTGCCGCACTCTTATCAACGAACGTATTTGGTGGATTCTATTACCTATCGCTTTCTACGGTGGAATAGGCTGCCTTCTTTTCATTCCCGAAGATAGCCCCCTATTCTATTTCTTCATGGATCTGGGAGACGGATATATACAGGGCAACATTCTATATTTTCTCGGCACCATACTTGTGATTGCCATTTTATGGCTGGTTAACCGCAAGATCATGTCCGGACTTATCTATGCAGAGCTGGCAAAAGTAGAAGATAGTCAGATTAAGCATGTCTCCGAATATAAATTCTTCGAACGCTACGGGGAAGTTGGCGAATATATGAGATTGGAACTGAAAATGCTTTTACGTAACCGCCGCTGTAAAGGTGCATTACGCAATATCGCTATTGTAGTGGTGGCTTTCTCCGTTGCACTTAGCTTTTCCAGTGTCTACGACGGCAATTTCATGACTTCCTTCATCTGTGTATACAACTTTGCCGTATTCGGAATGATTATCCTTTCACAGATTATGTCCTTCGAAGGCAATTACATTGATGGCCTGATGTCTCGTAAAGAATCAATTATGAGTCTGCTGAAAGCCAAATATTACACATACAGTATTGGTGAAATCATACCTTTCATACTCATGATTCCCGCCATCATCATGAATAAACTCACTTTACTGGGCGCCTTCGCCTGGTTTTTCTATACCATCGGCTTTATTTATTTCTGTTTTTTCCAACTGGCTGTCTACAACAAACAGACGGTACCCTTAAACGAGAAAGTGGCAAGCCGACAAACGAATAGTGCTATACAGATGGTGGTTAATTTCGCGGCTTTTGGTGTGCCTCTCATCTTATACAGTCTATTAAATGCATTTTTAGGTGAAACAATCACTTACATAATTCTGTTAGTTGTCGGTCTCGGATTTACCCTGACTTCTCCTTTATGGATTAAAAATGTATATCATCGTTTCATGAAACGGCGATACGAAAACATGGAAGGCTTCAGAGACAGCCGCCAATAAACGCTCATGAATCATTAACCATATAAACATTGAAGATCATGATTATCATTGACAAACTTAAAAAGAATTTCGGTGAGAAGATTGCCGTAGACATAGAACACTACGAAATCAATCAAGGCGATATGCTCGGATTGGTAGGAAACAACGGTGCCGGTAAAA
>DXOJ01000596.1 GCA_019412865.1 Bacteroides sp.
TTGATGTATTACGGAGTATGGATGTTGGTGCAATAGAAGTATTTCCTATCGTTCAGAAACCGTCTGTAACTAATACATTGAATGCTCGGCTTTATAAAGAAAAAGCTGAAGGAATGGCTTGGAAAACAAAGTCAGATGTAAAAAATATGCAGTTTATAGTAACTAGAATTGCATAACTATCTTGCTTGTTGAGATGATCAGAGGTGAAATGGCTGAAATATTGCTAGATAATATTCTCCGTCTGTTTTCTACAGAAACGTTTGGAAAAGATAAGTCTGCGTATTATGTGGGTGGGGAAAAGAAATTGATGAATCTTATAGAAGCGGGTAAGATTGAAAGTGATAAGCCCACTAATGTCCAAAACGGCAAGTGGCATTGTAATGCTGCTCAAGTATTACTTCATTGCCGATGTGCGGGAAGGAAAGTTAAATCTAAAAAACGGAAGAAATGAAAAAGATTAAAGTGATACAGTATGCCATGATGTTCATTGCCTTATGGACAACACTGTATCTTGTAGATAGCATTGAAGTTAGCAAGAAAGAATTTATTGCTGCTTTTGTATTGGTGACTGTCGTATCAGTGAATTATATCTGTTTTCGATACTACGAAGATAGGAAACAAAATAAAGATAGCCTGTGAAGGTCTGCATTGCTTAATTTTAGTATTTGTCATGTTTATTTAGCCCGGTTCGCCGGGCATCTGCCGGGATAGCCCAGTTGGTTAGAGCGCATGTTTCTACATGAGGTCAGCGGTTCGAATCCGTTTCCCGGCTCAACTCAATCAGAGTTAAGTAACCCGTGAGGGGGAAAATTATGTTTGTATCAATAACAATTCAATCAATGTAGCCGGAAGCGTCTGGCTACGACCTGAAGGAATGGCGGAATTGGTAGACGCAAGTATGCAGATAGATTGAAGAAAGTCATACATAGGTAATCTGTCATCCCGGTTCGAGTCCGGGTTCCTTCACAGAGAATTTTTCTTTTTATGTTTAACTAATGTTGCCAGCGAAAAGGACGCTGTAGGGTTAAAGCCCCTGTTATTTGAGTTTTAATTGTTCTATACTATTCCGGTGTGCTTTGAACGGCTATCCGGAAGCAAGAAGCTCGTGAGAGTGCTATTTAATAGTTAATGTCGTGTTTTATTTTGTGTTTGTGTTCTAGGTGAATGGTTCGTGAGAATAGTTCACTTAAAACGGATGGCTGGTGTAATTGGCAGCATACGCAGATATGCGTGATGTGGGTTCGATCCCCACGCCATTCACCCTTCTGATCCTAATTAAATTATAGTAGTTCATGAGTTTTGTTTTGTGTTTGTGATTGGGGTGTATGGTCTGTGAAGATAGTGCACCTTTTTAATTAATCGGGCGGATATGTATATCGTTGGTTGAAACTGCGGTGAGGTGCACCAATATTCCGTGAGACCGGTTCGACTCCGGTTCCGTCCACTAGCATTTACATTATGTATAAATCAGGGAGCCGTACACCCTTCAAAGCGTAGCCGTTCCATAAGGTACATTGGATTATTCATTTTCTTATTTTTCTGCCTGTACAATATCGTACAGGCAGTTTTTACTACCTGAAAATGGCGTTAAAATGGCGAAGTTTCTGTTTGCTAAACTTGTCAATAACGATTACCTTTACTGATGTAATGAGCTAAAAGTCAAACCATTAAATTAGAATTATGACAGCGAGAAAAAACACTGTATCAACGGTTCAGAATGAAGAGAAGAAGAAAAATTCTATCAGACCGCTTCTAGCTTCTGAAATTGAATGTAGGGTTGGTACTATGAAACCGGACGGTTCGGGCTGCTCCTTGCTATTATACAAGGATGCTCGAGTAGACATGAGAATACTTGATGAAGTGTTCGGAGAAATGAACTGGAAACGGCACCATGATGTCGTTAATGGGAATCTATTCTGTACGTTGTCCATTTGGGATAATGAAAAGAAGGAATGGGTGAGTAAACAGGATGTTGGGACAGAATCTAGCACAGAAAAAGAGAAAGGGCAGGCTTCGGACGCCTTTAAACGTGCAGGATTTAACTGGGGAATTGGGCGTGAACTTTATACGGGTCCTTTCATTTGGATTCCACTTGAGAAAAATGAAATATATCAGAGCAAAACAGGTTCTCCTGCTCTATACACCAAATTCAGTGTAAAAGAGATTGGTTATAACGAGCAAAAGGAGATTATTTTACTTGTTATTGTGGACAATAAAAACCGCGTTCGTTTTGCTTATGGTAATACAAAGGAAAAAGTATATGCTCCCAATGTTTCTGCTTCAAACGCTTCGGGTAAAGTATATACTGGTGTAGACCTGGATCGTGCAATTAAACAAATGACTGGTGTTAAAAGCCGCGAAGAGCTTGAGAGAGTTTGGGCTGAACATCCCGAACTTCACAATAATAAGGAGTTCAGAAACATAACTATTGACATGCAGAAAACGTATCCTCCTAGAAATTGATAATAATGATAGAATTAGTGAAATCCAGTGTGGTTTTCAATGAGGAAAACCACACTTATATGCTCGGTGAAAAACAGTTGCAAGGTATAACCGGTATGATTAGCCGGCAGTTGTTCCCTGACAAATATAAAGATGTCCCCGATTTTGTATTGAAGAGAGCTGCAGAGAAGGGTAGCCTTATTCATGCTCAATGCCAGTTTGCTGATGTAACAGGCTTACCTCCTGAAAGTATTGAAGCAGAGAATTATATCAGAATGAGGGTAAATGCCGGATATAAGGCGCTTGCCAATGAATATACCGTTTCTGATAACGAATACTTTGCATCGAATATAGATTGTGTTTGGGAGAAAGCCGGTAGAATTAGTCTTGTTGACATCAAAACTACCCTTCATCTTGATAAGGAGTATTTAAGTTGGCAGTTGTCAATCTATGCTTATTTCTTTGAACTTCAAAATCCATTACTCAAAGTTGATAAATTGTTTAGCACTTGGTTGCGTGGTAATAAACATGAATTTGTTGAAATTAGCCGTAAGCCTGATAAAGAAGTCAAGAAATTAATGGAATGCGAGAAGAAGGGTGAGCAATATCTATCCATTCTTCCTGTTCCTGCCCCTGATGATGACAAGTTACTTATTCCAATGCAACTTGTAAATACTATAATCGGAATTGAGGAAGAACTTGCAGATCTAACCAAGATTCAGAAAGATTATAAGGCAAAACTGAAAACTGCTATGCGTGAGAATGGTGTCAAGTCATGGGATGCCGGAAGATTGCGAGTTAGTTATACACCCGCTTCTACGAGTGACAATTTTGATACTAAAAAGTTTCAGGCTGACTATCCGGAATTATATTCTAAGTATATCAAAACAGTTCCTAAAGCTGATAGTATCCGTGTAACAATAAGGGAGGATAAATCATGAGTTTAAATAAATTGATGCTTATCGGGCATGTTGGCAAAGACCCCGATATTAGAATTTTGGAAGCTGGTTCTAAAGTGGCCACTTTCTCCTTTGCCACCACTGAAAAAGGTTATACCCTTGCCAATGGAACACAGGTTCCTGAAAGAACTGAATGGCATAATATTGTTGTTTGGCGTGGTCTTGCCGATGTTGTTGAGAAGTATGTCCATAAGGGAGACAAGTTGTATCTGGAAGGAAAGATAAGAACTCGGAGTTATGATGATAGCAGAGGAATTAAACGGTATATTACAGAACTTTTTGTTGATAATATGGAGATGCTTTCTGTTAAGCCTCAACAAGCGCCACCACCGCCACCTCTTCCGGAACACACCAATAATCAGACTCGAAGTGCGGTGAATGAGTGCCCGCCACCGCCACCACCGACTAAGGACGATTTGCCATTCTGATAGGTTATGGAAGCAACATTGACGAAGAAAGATGGCAAAATCCAAATGGATAAGTCTTTCGAGTTCATGTGCAGCACACTTCGTAATGGAGAATACACTGTAACCATTAAGAAAAAAACACAGCCGAGAACATTAAATCAAAATGCTCTCATGTGGAAATGGTTTCAGTGTATTGGTGCCTGTTTGCGTGAATACACAGGTGAAGAGTATTGGAGCACTGCTGCTGGAGTTCAGGATATACATGACTTGTATTGTAAGAAGTTTCTTGTGAAACAGGTTCATGTGAATGGTAAGGTGGAAACTATTGTGCGAGGAACAAGTAAACTTAATACTTTAGAGATGCATAATTTCATGGAAAGCGTGAAAATAGATGCGGCCACCGAGTTTGGTATTACACTTCCATTGCCTGAAGACCAGCATTACTTAGATTTTATTCATGAGTACCAAAACCGGTACTAATT
>DXOJ01000597.1 GCA_019412865.1 Bacteroides sp.
GACAAAGGTTACTCAACCTGCCGTATTCCTTCACTCTGTTATCTCTGCTCTTTGCATGGGTGATGACTTCAAACCGGAAATGACTGCCGGCCACTCACTCGGCGAATTCTCTGCATTGGTAGCTGCCGGTGCATTGAGTTTTGAAGATGGTTTGAAACTTGTTTATGCACGTGCAATGGCTATGCAGAAAGCTTGTGAAGCTACTCCTTCTACTATGGCTGCCATTATAGCATTGCCTGATGAGAAAGTAGAAGAAATCTGCGCAGCAGTAAATGCAGAAGGTGAAGTTTGCGTACCGGCTAACTACAACTGCCCGGGACAAATCGTTATCTCCGGTTCTGTACCAGGTATCGAAAAAGCTTGCGAACTGATGAAAGCTGCTGGAGCTAAACGTGCCCTTCCGCTGAAAGTAGGTGGTGCTTTCCATTCTCCATTGATGGACCCTGCCAAAGTTGAATTGGAAGCTGCTATCAAGGCTACGGAAATTCATACTCCTAAATGTCCGGTATATCAGAATGTAGACGCACTTCCTCACACTGATCCTGCAGAAATCAAAAAGAACCTGGTTGCCCAGCTGACTGCTTCCGTACGCTGGACACAGTCTGTTAAGAATATGGTTGCCGACGGTGCTACTGATTTTACAGAATGTGGCCCGGGTGCAGTACTTCAAGGACTGATTAAGAAAATTGACGGTACTGTCAACGCTCACGGTATTGCATAAGCATCCGTAAGAAAGACTTTATCTTTAAATATATGAAGCGTGTTGGTAACTATTGCCAACACGCTTTTTTATATTAAGCCTATTCATAGCATACGGATTAACATGTTGTATAACACCCCGTTACTTTTCTTTTCTGGCAAACTTTCCGTATCTTGCTATTGTTTTTATTACAGGAATCATTTACTCAAATTTATGAGCCATGAAAATACATGAATATCAAGCGAAAGAGATTTTCTCCAAGTACGGAATACCTGTCGAGAGGCACACTTTATGCCGTACAGCCGCAGGTGTCATAGCCGCTTACCGGAGGATGGGAACAGACAGGGTGGTTATAAAAGCACAGGTATTAACCGGAGGCCGGGGAAAAGCCGGAGGAGTGAAACTGGTAAACAATACGGAAGATGCTTATCAGGAAGCTAAAAATATTCTCGGAATGAGTATTAAAGGACTTCCGGTCAATCAAGTACTGGTTAGTGAGGCGGTAGATATTGCTGCCGAATATTATGTCAGTTACACCATCGACCGAAATACACGTTCTGTCGTTCTGATGATGAGTGCATCCGGCGGTATGGATATCGAAGAGGTAGCCCGTCAAACACCGGAGAAAATCATCCGATATTCAATCAATCCATTTATTGGTCTTCCCGACTATCTGGCAAGGCGTTTTGCTTTCTCCCTCTTTCCTCAAATGGAGCAGGCGGGTAAAATGGCGGCCATCCTTCAGGAACTTTATAAGATCTTCATGGAAAATGATGCATCATTAGTGGAAGTAAATCCGCTGGCACTAACCAAGAAAGGTACGTTGATGGCTATTGACGCAAAGATTGTTTTTGATGACAATGCGCTCTATCGCCATCCGGAGGTACATGCTTTATTTGATCCGACGGAGGAAGAAAGAATAGAAGCAGACGCTAAAGATAAAGGATTCAGTTATGTCCACATGGATGGCAACATCGGCTGTATGGTAAATGGTGCCGGACTCGCTATGGCTACTATGGACATGATTAAACTTTATGGAGGTCAGCCAGCCAATTTTCTCGACATTGGTGGTAGTTCCAATCCTGTCAAGGTAATTGAAGCCATGAAACTTTTATTGCAGGATGAAAAAGTGAAAGTGGTCCTGATTAATATTTTTGGAGGAATCACCCGCTGTGATGATGTAGCAATGGGGCTTCTTCAGGCATTCGAGCAGATAAACAGTAATGTACCTGTTATCGTACGGCTTACAGGCACTAATGAGCATATCGGACGGGAACTGTTACGGAATTACAACCGTTTCCAAATAGCCACAACGATGAAAGAAGCTGCTCTTATGGCTCTGAAAGCATAATAAGTACCCAAATCATTAATTAATAAATAAAGCAATTATGAGCATATTAATAGATAAATCCACCCGCCTGATTGTACAGGGAATTACTGGGAGAGACGGGCTTTTCCATGCCAAGAAGATGAAAGAATACGGAACTCATGTTGTTGGAGGAACTTCTCCGGGCAAAGGAGGAACAGATGTAGACGGCATCCCCGTATTCAACACTATGTATGATGCGGTTGAACAAACGAAAGCCAATACTTCTATCATTTTTGTTCCGGCACGTTTTGCGGCAGATGCCATTATGGAGGCAGCAGATGCGGGCATCCGGTTAATTGTCTGTATTGCGGAAGGAATCCCCACGCTGGATGTAATTAAGGCGCACCAGTTTGTCGAACAAAAAGGTGCTATGCTGATCGGCCCCAACTGTCCGGGACTGATCTCTCCGGGAAAAAGCATGGTAGGCATTTTACCGGGACAGGTCTTTTTAGAAGGGAATGTCGGAGTTATCAGTCGTAGCGGAACACTTACTTACGAGATTGTGTATCACTTAACAGCTAATGGTATGGGACAATCCACCGCTATCGGCATCGGGGGCGATCCTGTTGTAGGTCTTCATTTCCGTCAACTGCTGGAGATGTTCCAAAATGATCCGGAAACAGAAGCAATCGTTCTGATTGGAGAGATTGGAGGAAATGCGGAAGAGCAAGCGGCCGAATATATCCGCAATAATGTAACCAAACCTGTGGTAGCATTTATTGCCGGGCAATCAGCTCCTCCGGGAAAGCAGATGGGACATGCAGGAGCTATCATTTCGGGAAGTTCCGGTTCGGCAAAAGAGAAGATTGAATCTTTAGAAGCTGCCGGTATCCGGGTAGCACAAGAACCTTCGGATATACCGAAATTATTGAAAAGATAAACTCCCAAAGAGAAAGAAAAGACAAAAGTAGTCATATCATAACAGATGCAGATTCACTCCCTCAAATAAGTAATTACATACTTATCGTTTAGAGTAAATCTGCATTTATTTTACATACCTTTCTTTATACCTAATTTTATAAGAAGAGCATTCATAGGATATGCACAGAAGAAGCCGAAAAGCATAGCCAACTGCATCATAAACCAGAATATCCATGTGTCTTTGGGTAACGGTTCATTGATGAACAATACAAAATAGACAATCGCCATCCAGCCATACATTCCTACCTGCCAGGACAAAAGAGAAAAGAAATCCGCTTTGAAAGCACGAGCCAAGGCATTACCTACCGAAATTTTTTCCATCTCCCGAATAGCATAGAATTGGAAATAAACACCAATCATCAAAGCCAGAATAAAGTCAAGTACCCAATTACCAAAGAGCTGACTTCCTGCCACAGTTACAGGAACGTAGTTTGTAAACCACTCTCCTATGATATCTGCCAATGTACATCCTGCACCACAATGAAGCGCTGACAAAGCTACCGATTGCCAATAAGGACGTTGCATTCCTTGCATCGACATTTCTCCCGGCATGGCCATATCCATCGCCATATTATCTTTCATACCGGACATATCCATTCCCTTCATATCAGACATATCTTTCATGCCAGACATATCCATTTTCATCCCATCATCCTCCACTTTCATCGGAACACTCCGTCCAAACTTATTATACGCCCATAAAGCTAAATAACTTCCCCATAATGCAGATAATATCCAGACTGCATTCATTATCTTCATTGATTGCGGACGATGTGTCAGGTCTATGGCAATATGTACTGCAATTCCGATACCTGAACATACTAAGAAAACGGCTATTAAATTGAGCATGACTGTATGTTTTTAAAGATTCAGATTACAAAACATCCTTTATTTGTGAATAGTTCACCCCATTACTTTTAATTTTATCCCGTCGAACTATTCCCCACACGAGTTGTTATCATTTTATAATCAAAACAATAGAAATATGAGCAGACGTATACAATTAGAGCATGAAGTATCTGTTGCTCAAGAAAGAATAAAGAAAGCTGCAAAAGATACACCGAAGAATATCCTGAAATTATGGGAACAAGAGCTGGTAGACCTGGAATTGGAACTCAATAATATGGAGGATGATGAAGAAGATAACAATGAGGATTAACAGAAGAAAGGCGCGCTAGTTACCTAGTGCGCCCTTCTCTATTACTGTATATG
>DXOJ01000598.1 GCA_019412865.1 Bacteroides sp.
TATCTGATGAAGTTGACGATTTTGTCAGAGAAATACAAATTGATCCGGAAGCTACTTTTTATGACTTCCATGAAGCAATACTGAAATCAGTAGGGTACACAAACGACCAGATGACTTCTTTCTTTATCTGCGATGACGATTGGGAAAAAGGAAAAGAAGTAACCTTGGAAGAAATGGACGACAATCCGGAAATAGATAGCTGGGTAATGAAAGACACTACTATCAGTGAACTGGTAGAAGATGAAAAACAGAAACTGCTATATGTATTCGATTACATAACAGAACGTTGTTTCTTCATCGAACTATCCGAAATTATCACCGGAAAAGATATGGATGGCGCCAAATGTACCAAGAAATCAGGAGATGCTCCTAAACAAACGGTAGATTTTGAAGAAATGGCCGCTGCCAGCGGTTCTCTTGATCTGGATGAAAACTTCTATGGAGACCAAGATTTCGACATGGAAGACTTCGATCAGGAAGGATTCGACATAGGCGGCGACGCAAGTACTCCATACGAAGAAGAAAAATTCTAAGTATTAAATACTAGGTATTAGGTATTAATTGCTATGCAGCGCCAGGCAGTTAATACCTAATATTTTTTAGTTCCGCACACATCTTAATACTCAATACTTAATACTTAAAAGCCCAATGCCTACTCTCATCGTTCTTATAGGTCCTACAGGTGTAGGGAAAACGGAATTGAGCCTGCGCTTAGCAGAAACTTTTCAGACAAGTATTGTATCTGCCGATTCAAGACAGCTTTATGCCGAATTAAAAATAGGCACGGCAGCTCCTACTCCCGATCAACTTAAACGTGTCCCTCATCAATTGGTTGGTACACTCCACCTTACAGACTATTACAGCGCCGCCCAATATGAAATAGAAGCGTTGGAAATTCTCGAGAAATTATTTACGCAACACGAGGTCGTGATTCTCACAGGTGGCTCAATGATGTATGTAGATGCTATCTGTAAAGGTATCGACGATATTCCTACCGTTGATGCGGAAACCCGTCAACTCATGCTACAGAAATATGAGGAGGAAGGACTTGAACAACTCTGTGCAGAACTTCGCCTGCTAGATCCGGAATATTATCGGATAGTGGATCTAAAGAATCCCAAACGGGTAATTCATGCATTGGAAATTTGCTATATGACCGGACGCACTTATACCTCTTTTCGCACCCAACAAAAAAAGCAACGCCCTTTCCGCATTCTAAAAATCGGTCTGACTCGCGACCGGGAAGAGTTGTATGACCGTATTAACCGTCGGGTAGATCAGATGATGGAGGAAGGATTACTGGAAGAAGTACGCTCGGTACTTCCCTATCGCCACCTCAATTCGCTCAATACAGTAGGTTATAAAGAACTGTTCAAGTATCTGGATGGAGAATGGGAACTCCCCTTTGCCATAGATAAAATCAAGCAAAACTCCCGCATTTATTCGCGTAAACAGATGACTTGGTTCAAAAGAGATGAAGAAATACAATGGTTCCATCCGGAACAAGAAACGGAGATACTAGCGTACCTCCGTCAATTCTTATCATAATGTATTTTGACCGTATTTGAAAATAGAGAGTATTTTGAAAATCCACTGCTATTCTTCGGATACGGTTGTTTTTATTGTTGAAGTTACTGTATCATTCACAGTACGAATAGGAATCTGACGGACTTGATATTCCTCTTTTACTAAAAGATTCACTTCAATCACTCCATTCTTCCCCTTGTCACCATAAGCCGCCAAAGCATTCTTATCTTTCAATACAGATATACTTCTAATACGATCAGGAGATATATTTGCCAAAGGATCATCACCAAAAGCCTCTTTGCCATCAATAATAATCAAAGGCTTCCCTCCAGTAGCAGAATGAAACGTAACACCCCAATTCTTAGCCCCACTATTCAATGCGTCTAACCTTGTTTTATTAAGACTTCCTACTTCTATCTTTTTCGGTTTAAACTTCTTTTCCGAATATAGCTTTATATCCATCAATCCATCCTTGGCCTTTTCCCCATAAATCTTAATAGCCTTTTCAGCACCTATAACCGAGATACTCTCAATACGTTCCGGATTCAAAGCATTTACCACTTCATAATCCGACTCCTTCCCATTAATAATAACTAAAGGTTTTTCTTCACCTGAAACTTCCCGCACCGAAAGAGCCACCTTCTTTTCTCCAGATGTTAAGACAGAATCTTTCTTTTCTGCACGATACCCTACTACTATCACCTTATTTTTAGCAGTATCAGCCGGTTCCTTAACAACATTTTCTTCACTCTTTTTTTCTACAATTGCTGCCAAATCATTAACTTTGGCAACAGAAATCTCTTCCATTTTTTCAGAGATTTCAGGACGGGCAAAAGCAGTTACTGCAATAGCTGCCAACGGAAGTACATACAAATACTTCAACCGTGCCCACGGATTCGATTTTTCTTTTAACATCATAGTGATACGTTTTTTAAGTTTACTGTGAT
>DXOJ01000599.1 GCA_019412865.1 Bacteroides sp.
GCATTGTAGAGGGCTATGTCACCACGTTCGGCAGTGCGTATCCGGATAGCGTCTTCGATAGGAATGACGAAAATACGTCCGTCACCGATTTCTCCGGTCTGTGCAGCTTTGATGATAGCCTGCACTGTTTTCTCGGTATTTTTGTCGCGTACGACAATAGAGATCAAAATTCGTTCAATGGTGCTGGTGTCATATACTACGCCACGGTAGATACGTCCTTGCCGTGCTTTTCCAATACCTCTTACATCGTAATAAGAGAACCATTCGATGTCCGCTTCGAGTAGGGCGTCTTTTACGTCCTCGAATTTGGTTTTACGGATAATAGCTTCAATCTTTTTCATATACCTTAAATATTAGTGTTGACCTGTAAAAGAAAGAGGTATAGGGTGTGGCAGCCATAGTAGGTTACCATACAACAAACCGATAAAATCTAAACTCTAACTACCTGATCCCTATACGCTCTTTGATATTCTATATTCTCTCTCTTAAAAACTTAATCCGAATGCGAAGTAGGCTCCTTCTGTCCGTGGATTGACAGATACCTTGGCAAATGCCGGAACGGAGAAGGAATCTGTGATTTTGATATCCTTGGAAGCTCCGAGACTTACGTCTGATACGCAGAACCCACTTGTATAGCCATTGTAGAAAGTTGTCTCCCAAGGAACCATACCTAAATCTACTGTCCAGTCGAGACCTCCCAATTTGAATGGTGCGCTAAGTGCGAGGTAAGAAGAATAAGCCCTTTTGCCATTTTCTTTCACGCCGTCGGCACCTGCAAAATTTGTATACCAGTTGACTGCCAGTGGTCCGAAGTCATATCCGACTTGTGCTTCAAATACATGAGCCGTTGAATGAGCTCCGTATTTAAAATACTTGTTAGTTGCAAAGATCGTTTCTCCATCATCGTCTATGCCAGTTTCTACTTGGGTATTAAACCAATAATCCGTCACTGAAACGCTAAAACCGCCTATCGAATAACCAAGAGTTAAATCGAACTCTTTTGTGTCCGTCGATTCGAATCCTACCGATCCCCATGCTCCGAGTGAAAGTCCTTTGTAAGAGATTTCCAGTGAGGGTTGAACGCTCACTCCGCCTAAATCCTGGCCGCGCCAGATGTAACCACTTACCAGATCTGCTCCAACGGAAGCTTCTACCTTATCTTGTGCCATCATTGTAGACGGGACAAGCCCTGACAGTAATAATGCTACTGTTATTACCCTCATTTTTTTGTTAATCGTCGTTTTCATCGTCTTTTTACCTTTAATAGTTAGAAAAATGTGGATGTACGGTCCATGTATATATAGTAGCGCGCGAAATACTATCAAGTAAATTGAAAAACCACTGGTTATGAATAGACTAGGAGAAGTTATTCAAAATTCTTATAGCCAGTTTTTTATTCTTCTCATCGCTTCGATACAGTCGTTGCGTTCACCAAATGCAGTTAGCCGGATATATCCTTCACCGCTTGGTCCGAAGCCTACACCGGGGGTACCGACCACATTGGCTTCATACAACATCTGTTCGAAGAATCGCCATGACGAAAGCCCGTTCGGAGTTTTCACCCATAAGTAGGGAGCGTTGACTCCTCCATACACTTTCAGTCCTGCGGCTTCCAATCCCTCTTTCATAATTTGGGCGTTGGTCATATAATAGTCGATTGTTTCTTTAATCTGTATTTTGCCTTCTGCACTGTAAACGGCTTCTGCAGCCCGTTGGGTAATGTAAGAAGTACCGTTGAACTTGGTGCATTGGCGGCGGTTCCACAATCTGTTGAGTGGGATGCGGTCGCCTTCCAGAGTGGCGGCGGTGAGTTCTTTCGGAACCACGGTATATCCGCAGCGTACTCCGGTAAATCCTGCCGTTTTTGAAAAACTACGGAATTCGATCGCACACTTTTTAGCTCCCTTAATCTCATAGATAGAGTGGGGGACATTCTCGTCTTGGATATATGCTTCATAAGCGGCATCGAACAGAATCAATGTATCGTTTGCCAAGGCATAGTCCACCCATTTCTTCAGTTCCGGTTTGGTTAAGGTTGTTCCTGTCGGGTTGTTCGGGTAGCAGAGGTAAACAATGTCTATCCGTTTGTCTGGAATTTCCGGAATAAAGTTGTTCTCACTTGTGCAAGGCATATAAGTAACATTACTCCATTTGCCCGTCTCTTCTTCCAACACTCCGGCGCGTCCGCACATGACATTGCTGTCTATATAAACCGGATAGATGGGATCTGTAACACCTACGCTATTGTCATGGCGAAGAATATCGCCTATATTTCCGGTATCGCTTTTGGCACCGTCACTGACAAATATCTCGGACGCCGAGAAGTGAATCCCACGTGGAATAAAGTCATTTTTTATAATTGCTTCAATCAGAAAATCATATCCCTGTTCAGGACCATATCCGCGGAATGTATCCTTGCTGGCCAGCTCTTCTACCGCTTTGTGCATGGCTTCGATACACGCTTTCGGAAGCGGTTGGGTGACATCACCGATACCCAACCGGATAATATCCTGTTTAGGATGTGTTATCTTGAAGGTATTTACCTTTTTCGCTATGTCCGAGAATAAATAGCTTCCCGGTAACTTCAAAAAATGTTCGTTTACTAATGCCATCTTGTTATTGTTTTAAGTTCTGCAAAATCTAATACTCAATACCTGATACTTAATACTTTTTTAATACTTATCCTCAATCTCCCCATCGAAAACTTTGGTTGCCGGTCCGGTCATTAATATATGCCCGGAGATTTCATCCCATTCAATGGTGACTGTCCCTCCATCCATGATTACATCGCTTTTTCTTCCTGTAAGTCCGTTGATGAAGGCGGCTACTGCTGTGGCGCAAGCACCTGTCCCGCAAGCTTGAGTGATTCCCGATCCTCTTTCCCACACCCTCATCCGTATGGTGTCTTTGCTGACAATCTGTGCAAACTCCACATTGGTTCTGTCGGGAAAAAGAGGATGATTCTCCAGTTCAGGACCGATTTCCGGTAAATTAATCTGGGTGATGTCCTCAACAAATGTGACGAGATGCGGATTACCCATTGATACTTTGGTCGACCGGAAAGGATACTTTCCTCCCCACTGAATCTCTTCTGTTTCCAACGGGCTACCCATGTCTACGGTGACTGCACTAACTGTTTTTCCCTCTACATGCAGTTTCAGGATTTTTATTCCTGATCGTGTATCCAGCGTAATTTCTGTTTTGTCAGTCAAGCCGTATTCATATACATATTTGCCTACACAACGGCTTCCGTTACCGCACATCATAGCTTCCGAACCGTCCGCATTGAAAATGCGCATGCTGAAATCCGCTTTATCAGAGACACCAATCAATATAAGTCCATCACTTCCGATTCCTGTATGAAACTTGCTCCATTCGATTGCCTTCTTTGCAGGGTCGGCTATCGGATATTGGCTTGTGTCTACATATATGTAGTCATTTCCCGCTCCATGCATTTTTGTGAACTTAATCTTTGTTGTCATTTTGATTGATATTTGTTAGTTGTTGTAACCTTTTGTTTTATTACGATGCAAAGATATGACTTTTTGCTTTATATTTTACTAAAAAGTATATCTAATATCTATTTATTTTCTTCAAACTTATAATCGCTTTATATACGGCCACATTT
>DXOJ01000006.1 GCA_019412865.1 Bacteroides sp.
TCCAAGCTTTCGCAGAGAATGACTTCTTGTTTACTCATGATTCTTTTGCTTTTTTACTCTGCAAATGTATATAAAATATTTTTTTTACTTACTTTTGTCTCATTAAAACGTTCAATCATGAAAGCATTATTACCTGTATATTGTCGTCCTTTAGGATATGTTGTCTTGTTGGTAGCTCTGTTCATCCCTTTTATTCTAGTGATGCGGGGAGTGGTGACCGATAATAACTTGCTGTTTTATAAAGAATGCACAAAGTTATTGATGATGGCAGGATGCTTGTTGATAATCTTTGCATTCAGTAAAAATGAGAGCCGGGAAACGGAGCAGATTCGTAATTCAGCTGTTCGTAATGCTATCTTTTTAACATTCTTGTTCGTCTTTGGTGGTATGTTGTGGCGTGTAATGCAAGGAGATGTGATTAATGTTGATACTTCCTCTTTCTTGACCTTTTTGGTTTTTAATGTGCTTTGTTTGGAGTTTGGTCTTAAAAAAGCGCTTGTTGATCGATTCTTTAAAAGATAATTTTCTTTTCAATTAAACCTTTTGCGATTCGATTTGTCAAAAAGACATTGTTATTGCTACTAATATAATCGTAAATAAGGTAAATGAAAAGATTTTCAGCAGGGTTGGTGCTGATGTTGCTATGCACCTTCTCAATTTTTGCACAGAATAAGGTAATTACCGTTTCGGGACGTGTGGTGGAAGCCGACACAAAAGAGCCTGCAGCGCAGGCTACAGTTCAATTGTTATCATTGCCTGATAGCGCTTATGCCGCTGGTATAGCCAGTAGTAATCAGGGATGGTTCACTCTCCCCAAAGTAAAAGCCGGGAAATATGTGTTGAAAGTTTCCTATATCGGGTTTCGTACCAAACTCGTACCAGTACAATTATCTGCTAATGCCACCGATAAAAAGATGGGGACCATTGCATTAGACCCGGATGCTGTTATGCTGAAAGAAGCAGTGATTACTGCCGAAGCTCCGCAGGTGACCGTAAAAGAAGATACTCTGGAATATAATTCGGCTGCTTATCGTACTCCAGAAGGAGCGATGCTCGAAGAATTGGTAAAGAAACTTCCGGGAGCAGAGATTGATGATGACGGTAATGTCAAAATCAATGGTAAAGAAGTAAAGAAGATTATGGTAGATGGTAAAGAGTTCTTTGGGGGTGATGTGAAAACCGGATTGAAGAACTTGCCGGTCAACATGATTGATAAACTGAAAACATACGATAAAAAATCGGACTTGGCACGTGTCACCGGAATAGATGATGGGGAAGAAGAAACCGTTCTCGACCTGAAAGTGAAGAAAGGAATGAATCAAGGTTGGTTTGGTAACGCAAGTGTTGCTGGTGGTACAGAAGACCGTTATGGAAGTAACTTGATGTTGAACCGTTTTGTCGATAATAGCCAATTCTCTTTAATTGGTTCGGCCAATAATGTGAACGATCAAGGATTCTCAGGTGGAGGTGGTGGCCCTCGTTTCCGGAATAGCAATGGTTTGACTGCTACCAAGATGCTTGGAGCTAACTTTGCTACTCAGACTGATAAGCTGGAACTGGGAGGTAGTGCCCGTTATAATTTCAGTGACCGGGATGCAACATCTACAAACTACTCGGAACGTTTCCTGCAAAATGGAAATTCGTACTCCAACTCAAACAGTAAAGGCCGTAATAAAAATACAAACTTCAATGCCGACTTCCGTTTGGAATGGAAACCGGATACATTGACAAACATCATTTTCCGTCCGAACGTTTCTTATGGAAAGTCTAACAGTTATTCTATTTCCGAATCGGGTACTTTTAATGGAGATCCATTTAATTTGGTGTCTAATCCTAATGAGTTTTTGAATAAGATTTTCTGGGGAAGTACAGATGATCCTTTAGAAGCTATTCGTGTCAACGCCAGCAACAGTGAATCAGAATCAGAAGGTCAGAGTCTCTCTGCAAATGCTTCTTTACAGCTGAATCGTAGATTGAATAATCAGGGACGAAACATCACTTTCCGTGGTACATTTAGTTATGGAGATAATGATAGCGAACAGTTTAGTGAATCATTGACGCGTTATTTTGATGATAATGCAAAAAAAGAAGATGATGAACGTAAACAGTATACTACTTCTCCAACCAAGAGTTATGATTATACTGCCGAACTGACTTATAGTGAGCCGATTGCGAGAGCTACTTTTTTACAGTTCCGCTATAAATTTCAATATAAGTATAGTGAAAGCGATAGAAGTACATACAGTTTGATTCCTGATGCAGATAAAGGACAGGATTGGTTTTGGAATTTTGGTGATGGTCTACCTGAAGGATATGAAGAGAATAAGGATAGAGATTTGAGTAAATATGCTCAATATAAATACTATAACCATGATATTAATGCAGGGTTGAATATTATCCGCGAGAAATATCGATTGAACTTTGGAGTGTCTCTGCAACCGCAGAATACCAGATTAGATTATAAGAAAGCTGAAGTAGATACTGTAGTAAAAAGAAATGTGTTCAATTTTGCTCCTAATGTTGATTTTCGTTACAGATTCTCTAAAGTCAGCCAGTTACGCTTTACTTATCGGGGACGTGCAAGCCAGCCGAGTATGGAAAATTTGCTGGATGTAACCGATGATTCTAATCCGTTGAACATTCGTAAGGGTAATCCGGGATTGAAGCCTTCCTTCTCTCATTCTATGCGTCTGTTCTACAATACTTATAATGCAGATAAACAGCGTGGCATAATGGCTCATGCAAACTTGAATATGACTCAAAACAATATTACCAATGCCACTACCTACAATCAGAGTACTGGTGGAGTAACAGTTAAACCGGAGAATATCAACGGAAACTGGAATGCGATGGGTATGTTTGGGTTCAATACAGCATTGAAAGATAAGCGTTTCACTATAAATTCTTTCTCTCGTGCCAACTATACCAATGCGGTTTCTTACCTTTTCAATGACGATACCAAGATAAATGACAAGAACACCAGTACAACATTGACTTTAGGAGAGAATCTGAATGGAACTTTTCGTAACGACTGGTTTGAATTTACCTTGAATGGTTCGATCAACTATAACTTTGAACGAAACAAACTGCGTCCGGAAAATAACCAGGAACCTTATACATTTGGTTATGGTGCAAGCACTAATATCTCTTTACCTTGGAGTATGACGTTGTCAACCAATATAACTAATAACGCACGCCGTGGTTATCGTGATGCCAGTATGAATAAGAATGAACTTATCTGGAATGCGCAGATTGCCCAGAACTTCCTGAAGGGCAATGCTGCAACCATCAGTTTTGAAGTATATGATATTTTGCGGCAGCAATCCAATATCAGCCGTTCGTTGACAGCCGATATGCGTTCTGTTTCCGAATATAATGGAATTAATAGTTATTGTATGCTTCGTTTCTCTTATCGCCTGAATATTTTTGGAAATAAAGAAGCCCGTGGCAATATGCGTCATGGTGGTTTTGATGGTGGTGGTCCGCGTGGCCCACGTGGTGGAGGCTATGGAGGTGGCAGACCATTCTGAAGTAGCGTAATAGATTCAAATAAAACGAAGAAAGTCCCGGCACAATATTCAATGTTGTCACCGGGACTTCTTTGTTAATCCGATAATTTACTCTATATTTGTTGTTCAGTATCTGTATGAAAGGAGATTCCTATGATTGATTGGAACTATATGCTTAGCCAGATAGCAACAGTAGCTTTTGATATTCTTTATTTTGGAGCCATTATCGGTACGATTGTCATTATCATTCTTGACAACCGGAATCCGGTTAAAACGATGGCATGGATACTCATATTACTTTTCTTACCTATTGTCGGGCTTGTCTTTTATTTTTTCTTTGGCCGGAGCCAGCGTCGTGAGCGTATCATCGGGCAAAAAAGCTATGACCGCCTATTAAAGAAACCAATGGCCGAATATCTGGCACAGGATTGTTCGGATGTTCCCTATGAATACTCCCGTCTTATTCAACTTTTCCAGCAAACGAATCAGGCATTTCCATTTGAGGGAAATCGTGTGGCAATCTATACCGAAGGATATACCAAACTCCAATCATTATTGCGCGAACTACAAAAAGCGAAGCAGCATATCCATATGGAATATTATATCTTTGAGGATGATGCTATTGGACGTCTGGTCAGAGACGTACTGATAGAAAAGGCTTCTCAAGGAGTTGAAG
Organism: Bacteroides sp.; assembly: GCA_019412865.1. Classification (GTDB taxonomy): domain Bacteria; phylum Bacteroidota; class Bacteroidia; order Bacteroidales; family Bacteroidaceae; genus Bacteroides. The sequence continues at coordinate 4,186 of DXOJ01000006.1, forward strand.
TGCGGGTGATCTATGATGATGTAGGTTGCTGGCATGTGCCTAACCGCTTTTTCGAAGAAATGCGTAATGCCGGTATAGAGGTCAGGAGCTTTTTAAAGGTACGTTTTCCCTTATTTACCAGTAGAGTGAATTACCGGAACCATAGAAAGATTGTTGTCATTGACGGGCGTGTGGGTCTTGTTGGGGGAATGAATCTGGCAGAACGCTATATGCGTGGCTTTTCTTGGGGAGTTTGGCGTGATACGCATATCATGCTGGAAGGGAAGGCTGTGCACGGTCTGCAAACGGCTTTTCTGCTCGATTGGTATTTTGTAGACCGTACGCTGATAACTGCTTCCCGTTATTTTCCAAAGATTGATTCTTGTGGAAACTCTTTAGCGCAAATTGTCACGAGTGAACCTATCGGACCATGGAAAGAAATCATGCAGGGCTTGACGGTTGCCATTACCAGTGCAAAAAAATATTTCTATATGCAAACCCCTTATTTCTTGCCTACAGAGCAAATATTAGCTGCTATGCAAACAGCTGCATTGTCCGGGGTAGATGTGCGCTTAATGCTACCGGAACGTGCCGATAATTGGATTACTCATCTTGGATCGCGTTCTTATTTGGCAGATGTGATGCAGGCAGGTGTTAAAGTCTATTTTTATAAGAGGGGCTTTCTGCATTCTAAGCTCATGGTTTCAGATGACATGCTTTCCACAGTGGGGTCTACTAATGTTGACTTTCGTAGCTTTGAGCACAATTTTGAAGTGAATGCCTTTATGTATGACGTAGAAACAGCCCTTGAAATGAAAGAGATATTTCTTCAGGATCAGCGAGAAAGTACACAAATCTTTTTTAAGAATTGGGTCAGACGTTCGTGGAGACAAAAAGCTGCGGAGTCTATCGTGCGTTTATTGGCTCCGCTACTTTAATAGTGATGAGATTGATTGGAAAACTTATCTGAACAGTGAGAAGTTTACACTTCCATACACTCTTCTCTCTATGAAATGTGGATTATCTTCGAAGTTATTATCTTTTCCGTGTTCCAGTACCAATAATCCTCCCTCTTTGAGAAGATCGTTTTGGAAGATTAATTCAGGTATTGTTTCCAACTCTTTTAATGCATAAGGAGGATCGGCAAAGATGAAGTCGAACTGTTCGCGACCATTCTTGATAAATTTGAATACATCTCCGCGTATTGGCAGACACTTGTCTGTTTGCACCTCTTTCATGATTTTGCAGATGAACGAGTGATGCGCAGGATCTTTCTCAACGCTAATAACCCGATCACATCCGCGGGATACCAGTTCGATACTAATACTTCCGGTTCCGGCAAACAAGTCAAGAGCCGTGACTCCTTCTTCAAAATCGATGTAGTTATTGAGTACATTGAACAGATTTTCTTTGGCGAAATCTGTTGTAGGACGTGCTTTAAATGTTCGGGGCACGTCGAATCTTCTCCGTTTGTAAATACCGCTGATTACTCGCATGTTAATAAGGCTTGCATGTCAATATTAGTTGCAGGATTCATGATGAATACCTGTAGGATAAACTTTTTTAGTTCGCTCATTAAAACTTCTTTCTCGGAAAGCGTTCCAGTTAGGTGTAGCTCATCCCGTTCCTGATCAAATTCCAGTTGCTTCCAAGCGTACAACAAATAGTAAATACGGTCTTCTGTATGCGTGCATTCAAAAGAATTGGCCAGAAGTAGATGACCTCGTTCAAAGCAATAAATGTCAATACCGTCTTTGCGTACAGAAGCATACATCTTCTTACTGTTTCCTAATCTGCTTTTTACAGAAAAATAATCGATAAACGGAGTAGATTGAGAATAAAAGCGAGCTTCGGGATATTGTTCATTCAAAAAGATCTGTGCACTTTTGTCTATACCGAAAATGACAGCTACATTATTCTTTCTTAGAATATTGTAGAGTACCGTTTCGTTTTCTCTTTTCTGATGATTGTGATAAAATAGAAGTTCCGCCTGTTCCTCTTCAAACAAGTCTAATGGCACGATTGTAAAACGTTTGCTTGCCATCATAATGTTTACCCGTTTGTAAGGATGATTGAGGAAGTCCGATTCGTGGAAGACTGCCTTTAGATTTGCTGTTAGGGATAGAGATGCATCTATCTCTTTCTCTATGATTGAAAGCGAATCGTCATGAATCGGGTTATAGATAGAAAAAGAAAATCCATCCGTACTAAGAC
>DXOJ01000060.1 GCA_019412865.1 Bacteroides sp.
GTTGCAGGAGAGTGGACGTGACCAAGGGCATACATTGATGTGTGTCGGGTTACTTGGAACTATTTGCCAGCTTGCATACAATCAGGGAGATGATTTTTTCGCCTATAAAGATAATATGTTTTTGAAAGCATGTGAATATGCGGCATGTTTCAACTATACGAATGACGGAGTGCCTTATACATTATATACGTGGAATCAACAGAATGCATGGGGCGGAATATCTCCGGTAGAACAACCGGAGCTGGGTACGACAGGACGAGGAAACTTGAGGCCGATATGGGCGCTTCCTTACTACCATTATGCCAAGGTGAAAAATGTATTGGATACAAAGGTGAAATATTCACTTATAGGTCGCGATAGAGCTTTTCCGGAAGGTGGGGGTGGCAACTATGGTGAGACCAGCGGTGGTTTTGACGCTCTCGGTTTCGGAACTTTAATGTTTGCAAGATAAAAATAGATTGATAGGTATGAAGATATTGACAAGACTGATAACTGTATTTTTATTGTTGTTGCTCGGATGGAATGGCATCCGAGCGGAGATAGTGGTATATCCCGTACCGATGGGTATCTACTACGCTCGTCACAACGACGATTACACAGTAAAAGTGCGGCAAGTGGGTGAGAAAGATTGGGTAGACCTTTTCGAATACAACGTTAAGGTGGATATGGATACCAAGTCGGATGCTACAATGGTGCAGTTTGATTTCTCCGGTAAAGTGGAACTGTTGGTGCAGAAAAATAACGGAGACGTCCGCTCGGCAGTGGTGCGTCCTCTATCCAAAGGCATTCAACCGGAGATAGACGGGAACTTTCTTCTGTTTACGTTGGATAAACCGCAAAAGCTCTCCGTAGAGTTTAACGGCGATCGTTTGAATAATCTGCATGTATTTGCCAATCCAATTATAGAGAATGTCCCCGACAAGAATGATCCGAACGTGATGTATTTTGAATCCGGGATACATGAACCTACCGATGTGGCAGACAAATGTTTCCGTATTCCTTCTAATACCACGGTCTATCTGGAAGGTGGAGCAGTGTTGAAAGGTTGCCTTACTTGTGATAGTGTAGAAAATGTGAAGATTTTGGGGCATGGTATGTTACTTGAGCCGCAACAGGGAATATCAGTAGCATACTCTAAAAACGTATTGATTGATGGAATTACCGTTGTCAATTCACGTCACTACACCGTTTCCGGCGGACAATCTTCCGGCATCACCATCAAAAACCTGAAATCATTCAGCTATCAGGGATGGAGTGACGGACTGGATTTCATGTCTTGCTCTGATATTATGGTGGATGATGTCTTTCTGCGTAATTCTGACGATTGCCTTGCTTTCTATACTCATCGCTGGAATTATTATGGAGATTGTAGGAATGTATGTGTTCAGAACTCTACTCTTTGGGCTGATATTGCACATCCTATTAATATTGGTACGCATGGCAATACAAAGACAGGTGACGAAGTGCTTGAAGATATGCTATTCAAGAATATAGATATTCTGGAACACGACGAGGATGACCGGGATTATCAAGGTTGTATGACTATCAACGTTGGCGACCATAACTTGGCACGTAATATCACATTCGAGGATATTCGGGTAGAGAATATTCAGGAAGGACAATTATTTCATCTTCGGGTGATGTATAATCAAAAGTATAATACTGGGCCGGGACGGGGTGTGAAGAATATTGTGTTCCGCAATATTTCCTGTACAGGCAAATATATCAATCCTTCGCTGATAGAGGGGTATGATAAAAACCGTAAAATCGAGAATGTCCTGTTCGAGAATATCGTATTGAACGATAAGCGGGTGACTTCGCTGGAAGAATTGAATGTGAATAAAAAGGATTTTGTAGAGAAAGTGAGAATAAAGTAGTTATTTTCATAAAGTAATTTTTCAGATTAAGTTTTATTCAAATAAAAGTTGAAAAACTTTTATTTGAATAACTTAATTGTGCTTTGTATATTTGTGAAGAAACATACAAGATTGAATCTTGGCTTAATTTGAGTACCATGAAAAAAAGTATTTTGCTTTTCCTCTTTACTTTGGCGGGTTGGATATTATATGCACAGGAATATCCTAAAGTGATAATTCCGGGTGACTATGCTGATCCAAGTATCGTACGGGACGGAAGTGATTATTATATGACGCATTCTCCCTTTTACTATGCACCGGGATTCCTGATCTGGCATTCTCGGGATTTGATAAATTGGAAACCGGTGTGTCGTGCTTTGTCGGCTTGGGAAGGTTCTGCCATGGCTCCTGATTTGATAAAATATAAAAATAGATTCTATATTTACTATCCATCTGCCGGAACTAACTGGGTAACTTGGGCGGACGATATTAAAGGTCCATGGAGTGAACCGGTGGATTTGAAAGTTTCCGGCATTGATCCCGGGCATATTTCCGATGAGAATGGTAACCGTTATCTGTATGTAAATGAAGGTGAAGTAGTCCGCCTGACGGATGACGGACTAGCCACAATCGGAGAGAAAAAAGCAGTATATGCAGGTTGGGAATATCCCAAAAGCTGGGATACTGAATGTATGTGTCTCGAATCACCCAAACTGAACTATCGGGATGGCTACTATTATATGACATCCGCACAAGGTGGAACGGCAGGGCCTGCTACCAGCCACATGGTTGTTTCCGCCCGTTCCAAAAATGTCATGGGACCTTGGGAAAATTCACCTTATAACCCTATTGTCCATACCTATAGTGCAACTGATAACTGGTGGTCTAAAGGTCATGGTACATTAATCGATGATGTAAACGGTAACTGGTGGATTATTTATCATGCCTATGCGAAAGGATACCATACGCTGGGACGTCAAACCCTACTCGAACCTATCGAATGGACTAAAGATGGATGGTACCGTACAAAACCGACAGCTACCCCGATACAAACAGATAAACTGATAAAACACGGATTACATCTGTCTGACGACTTTGAAGGTCCTGAACTGGGTATTCAATGGACTTTTTGGAAAGAATATGCACCCCAGGCTTTGACATTTAAACAACGAACATTATGGATAGATGCCAAAGGTACTACCCCGGCTGACGGACGATTGCTGTTGACGACTGCCGAAGATAGAAACTATGAAACGCAAGTCGAGATTAATGTCGGTAAAGAGAATATAGCAGGGCTCATCTTATACTATCGTGAAAAAGCCTATGCAGGAATAGTATCCGATGGAAAGAAGTTCACTATCTATCAGAATGCGGATAAGAAAATAGACTTACCCAACACATTAGGGAAGCGATTTACCGTAAGACTTCAGAATCAGGGAAATAATGTCCGGATTATGGTCAGCAAAGACACTAAGACATGGACTACCCTGATAGAAAATATGGATGTTTCACAACTCCATCACAATAACTATTACGGCTTTTTTGCTTTGCGTATCGGTCTGCTCTCTGCGGGAAAGGGAAGTGCGGGATTCAGTCAGTTCCGTTATAAAAATGCCATTCCCCAGGAAAAGGATATGAGTGCTTACCTGATGGTATTCCACAAAGATGAAACCCATGGACTTTATATGGCTATTAGTCGTGATGGCTATACATTTACTGCCTTGAATGATGGTGAACCGGTGATTGCAGGAGATACAATCGCCTGGCAGAGAGGTATTCGTGACCCGCATATCTTCCGTGGTCCGGATGGTGCGTTTTATCTTGCAATGACCGATTTACGTGTTTTTGCACAAAGGGATGGTTATCAGGATACAGAATGGGAACGTGACGGGCGTGAATATGGTTGGGGGAATAATCGGGGGTTAGTATTGATGAAATCATGGGATTTAATAAACTGGAAACGTACTAATATCCGCTTCGACAAACTATCTGCTGGATTGAGCGAGATAGGTTGTGTCTGGGCACCGGAAGTAGCGTATGATGATAAGAATGGGAGACTGATGATTTACTTCACTATGCGTTTTAAAAATGAAGCAAACAAACTTTATTATGTGTACGTGAATGATGAATTTGATAAAATAGAAACACTTCCGCAAATTTTATTCGAGTATCCTAGTGAGAAGGTTTCGGCCATAGATGGAGACATAACAAAAGTAGGTGATAACTATCATCTGTTCTATGTCTCCCATGATGGAGAAGCAGGCATTAAACAAGCTGTTTCGAATCGGATCAATGGCGACTATGAATTTGATTCCCGTTGGTACGATTTGGAACCAAAGGCTTGCGAAGCCCCTAATGTATGGAAACGTATCGGAGAAGATAAATGGGTGTTGATGTACGATGTATATAGCATTCATCCTCACAACTTCGCCTTTGTTGAGACCTCGGACTTTGTGAACTTCAAGAATTTGGGACGTTTCAACGAAGGAGTGATGAAAACAGTTCATTTTACCTCTCCTAAACATGGAGCCGTTATACATTTAACTGCTGAAGAAGTTGATAAACTGGAGAATTATTGGCAGAAGAATAAAAGAAAATATATTCCGATGCCATCTGTACAAATGAATATAATTACAAAATGAAAAGAAACATTTACCTTTTATTCCTTATATTGATATACAGCTTGCCAAGCGCAGCCGATACTCTTTTTCAACTGAAAAAGCTACAAGTGGAATATGCTGTAACTCCGTTAGGGATTGACGTAGAGAAACCCCGTTTCAGTTGGCAGATGGAAGGAATGGCGAGTGAAAGAGGATTGTTGCAGACAGCCCGTCAAATAATAGTGACCGATGAGGCCGGTATGCAAGTATGGGATTCAAAGAAAATCACAGATGATAAATCCTTGAATATCGAATATGCCGGACTTCCATTGAAAGCTGCTACCCGCTATCAGTGGACGGTTCATGTATGGGATATGAAACATAGAAAAACATCCGCTTCTTCCTGGTTCGAAACTGGGCTGATGAGTAGCGATCATACTTATCAGGGATGGGATGGTGCGAAGTGGATTGGGGCAGGCGATAAGGACAGAACTTTCTACTCTCATTATCTTCCGGTTTTTAAGTTGAACTTCTCTTTGCAGTTGGACGAAGCATCGAAAACTACCCATTCGGGATTTATTTACGGGGCAAATGATGAACGTTTGATGGAACGGTACAAGAATCTCTATCAGTTGAAAAACCCAAAAGACGAATCATATATTAAGGTTGAACTGGATATTGCTCCGTTATTTTCGGGTAAAGATGCGGTATTGAATATATATCGGGCAGGCTATCATCCGAATGATAAAAAAGACGTTCCCTATAGAAGCTTTACTATTCCACAGGAGATTATCAACGAACATAATAAATATGATTGGCATAGGATAAGTCTTCACTCGAATTTGGGCTTTACACAGTTTTATGTGGATAATGCAGATAAACAAATCGGCTCTGTTAATCTGAATCCTTTAGGGCAGGGAGGTGACTTTATTGCTTTTCCGGTAGTAGGAGATGTGGGCTACTTTGTTCCTGTTGGACAAGGGGCTTCTTTCTCAAAAGTAGAAATAGCCAACTTCCGAAGTCCTTCAAATGTAATCACTACGTTGCAAGATGCAGCATGCCGTATAGATGGTGCTACATCAGGTGTTTTCACTACTTTCACTCCTGAATCTCATTCAGCCCCCATGCTAAGAACGGTCTTTGCTTCTTTGAATGCGAAAGTAAAGAAAGCACGACTATATGTTACTTCACGCGGTATCTATGAGACAGGGCAGACGCATTATATTTTTTACTATCCTACTCCTGTTTTCATTCTATTT
>DXOJ01000600.1 GCA_019412865.1 Bacteroides sp.
TTATTCTGGACCGTCAAAGCAGGGGCCTGTCGGCTAACACAATGCGCCTGATACTTTTTCTTTTAAAGAGTATCATACGCGCGGGGGAAAGAAGAGGAGTCAGTCCGGCAGAACCTCTGGATTTCTTTCTTCCCAAGGACAGAGGATATGAAATGAAGCTTTTGAGCCAGGACAACAGAAGAAAGCTGCTTAGCTGGCTGGCCGGATGCAGAACAAATTTTGAACTGGGGCTGCTTTTGTCACTCAGCACTGGAATCAGAGTGGGAGAACTGTGCGGCGTGAAATGGGAAGACGTGGACCTGGAGGAGGGAGTCCTGCATATCAGGCGCACCGTTTCACGTATCCGGAATACGGATCAAAAGAACACGGCAGCCAAGACCGTTCTATATATAGGCTCACCTAAAACCGGAACATCCCAGAGGGAAATTCCTCTTCCCGATTTTATGATTCCGCGGCTGAAGGAAAAGAAAAGGGAAGCGGGCTGTTACCTTCTGACCGGCAGGACCGGCTGTATGGAGCCCAGAGGCGTCCAGAGGCGCTTTAAGAACCTTTTAAGGAAGCTCAGGCTGCCGGACGTAAATATACATGCCCTGCGCCATTCCTTCGCCTCACAGTGGATAGAAAACGGTTTTGACAGCAAGTCACTTTCTGAGATACTGGGCCATTCTTCCGTCAAAATCACAATGGATATCTACGTTCACAGCAATATGAGCCAGAAGAAAGTATACATGGATCAGATGACTGCCGTTTGATTTTTACAGCGGGGAATCTAAGGCATAAGGAAATCTTAAAGTTTTTTACAGCCAATCCCAATTGCGCATTTCAACCGTTTATGCTAAGATAAATAAAGCATGTACAATAGGAGGAGTTTTGTCCGATGGAACCGAACAATAATTATGAACAGGAAATTGATTTGAAGGATTTGATGTTTGCCGTTTTGCGCAAATGGCGTCCGATAATAGTAATTGCCGTTGTATTCGCCGTTTTACTGGGTGCATTAAAGACAGTAAAGGGAATCAGACAGCTGGGAGATGAGGAGTACGTTAAGAAGAACCAGGATACCTATGTGATGAACCTGGATCAGTATAACTCTACGAAGGGGCGCCTGGAAAAAGAGATTGAAAACCTGCAGCAGAATATTGAAAGCCAGCAGGAATATAAAGATCATTCGATTCTTATGAATATCAATCCATATGACGAATATGTGGAGACGGCCACTTTTTACATATCGACAGATTATGCTATTATGCCGGGGATGATGTATCAGAACCCGAATACGGCTGCCAGCATTCTGAAGGCTTATATGTCTATTGCACAGAACGGAGAGATGTACAATTACGTACTGGGCAAGATGAATAATAAGATAGGAATCCGCTATCTGAAAGAGCTGGTGAAGATCGTGCCTGATTATGATAATAATATGCTTGATATTACGGTAATCGGTGACACGAGAAAGACGGCCAGCGATGTAATGGGGTATATTAAGGACAGCATAGCATCCTCCAAAGACAGTATTACGGAAGCGATAGGGGAGCATGAGAATAACCTGGTGGACGAGTCACAGTTTGTCACCGTTGATTTAGAGCTTGATAAAACACAGACAGAGTTTTCCGCCAATATGGATCAGCTGGATATCAGCCTGAAGCAAAAAACGAAGGAATTGTCCGAGCTGGCGGAGCCGAAGAACAATCTTTTGAGTAAGGGAAGCGTTTTAAAGAGTGCAGTCAAGTACGCAGTCCTTGGCGGTGTTCTTGGCGCGTTTATAGCTGTATTCTTCCTCTGTGTTGCATTCCTTATGAGTGATAAGTTTGTGAATGAGAAAGAACTGAAACGCAGATACGGCATTATGGTTCTTGGTGTTTTCCGCCGGAATGATAAGAAACGTGCCTTCGGCTTTGTTGACAAATGGCTGGATAAGATGGAAGGCGTATCAGGCAGAGAGATGGAAGACAGCAGAACATTCGAAGTGGTGGCTGCAAATGCCCTGAACTATATGGAGCAGGATAGGGCAGCGGATGTAATCCTCGTCGGAACGGTGGAGACTGAGAAGCTGGAGCAGGTACGCGCCGGACTCGCCTCTATGCTGGGCGCCGCAGCGCTTTCGGTAGGCGGAAATCTTGGAAAAGATGCTTCGGCTATTAAGAAAGCGGCAGCTTGTGATGCGGTCATTCTTGTGGAACAGCGGGGCGGTTCCCTGTTTGGCGGAATCGAGCAGGAGCTGGATCTTGTCAGGAGTCTCGGCAAAAAAGTAATCGGCTGTATTGTTTTATAGTGAATGACACTGCAGTACAGTCCGGTGCTGATAATGTGAAAATATACAATATTATTGTGTTGTATTGTCGAAATTTGCGGTGGATAAGGCCTTTATTTTTCAACAGATTTATATTATAAATATAAGTGTTGATTTACATAGCATGAAGGAGGAAGAGGGTTATGGAGGAGGCTAAGCGGATTGCTTTACTGGAGAAGGAGAATTTCGAATTGAAAGAAGAAGTCGATACCTTGTTCAATACGGTGGTTCAGTTGAAAGAAAGTATGAATCTTCTTGTTAGCCGTTACATCGTAAATGAGAAAAGCAGATAAAAAACAGGGCAGGTAATCATATTATCAGTTAAGAGATAATGATTCCTGCCCTGTTTTTGAACCGACTTAATTCTGTTTATATGTACTCTGTTAGGTGATTAAAATCCTGAAGCAAATGCACGAATGTTATTCATTGGCATTCCCGTGGAGCTTGCGTGTTAAATCCCAAATCATATCATGCATCCAATCAATTGTTTTCTCAAGTTCTGCATTCTTCTGGTGAAGGTCCAGGTTTTCATATTCCAGTTCTTCGTTCCTGGCCTTCAGCTTTGCTATGGCAGAGCGGCTGTTGGATGTTTTGCTCTGTTCGGTAAGCCGCTGTACAACCGAAGTCTGTGGGGTTACGTTGCCTGCTATCTGATCAGAAATGAGCTGGTCGCGCATATTATAATCCATATCCATAAAGTTCTGGTAGGACATAGGAAAGACAGTCATAGGTGTCTTACATACGGGGCAAATGGCATTCTTCGAAACCTGATAGAAGCCATAACGGCCGCATTTGGAACAATAGTAAACAGTCAATTCACGCATAATTTTATCTCCCGTCATCTGTGATAGTTTGTAACCCGATATAAATACGGTAATATCCACTCCATATCTACATTACAACATTTGGTCATAAAATACCATACTTACTATAGAAAACGTATAAAAAAGACAAATGTTACAGCTTAAAATGTACTTTTAAAAAAACATAATGAACAATTCACCGAATTTGTTCACTTTATTATATGATCCACAAAACTGAAAAAGAACCTGGAAATGCCATCAATAGTACAAAGTTAAATTTGGCAAGAAAAAATACCGCGGTTCCGTCAAGACGGCCTACGGTATTTATGAACGGATGATATTAATATATTACTGGATGATTCCTGAACTGTCAACTGTCCAGACAGTATCATTTGTATCTTTAATGTCTTTAAAACCTTTTCCTAACTCCGGTTTTGCAGAGGATGTGGAGGTGGAGGATGCTTTCTGGATGTTGCCGCTTGTGTTAATCAGGTAACGTTTTTCGCCTACGGTAACCGCCTCGTAACGGAGTTCCGGGTCAGCTTTCTGAAGCAGGCCGTTTAAATAAACCTGGTTGTCACGTTCCCCATGGTATCCCTGTCCTTTCAGAGAACCCTTTGCATGGAAGTACCATGTCTGGTTTTCTTCAAGATCCTCATCATAAATAGTCTGTTTTCCTGTCTGCATAATGCCGTTCTCATTGAAGTAATAAGTTGCTTCTTTGCCGGCATCATCAGTCAGAACCTGAATACCTGTCTGCATCTCGCCCTTGTTGTTAAAACAGTATTTGTTAGAATTGATGGTGAAGAGTTCCAGATTCTTTTCTGCGTGGAACGCTTCTCCGTTTTTAAAGTAGAAGGTAAATTCGTTATCGCTCTCATTGATTCCCGGAGCCCCTTCAATTGTGAACCAGCCGGATGCTCTTTTTCCGTCATTCTCTTCATCATAGTAGCGGAAGTCTTTTAAGGAAAGGGAGGAATCCGCCTCGCTTTCGGTGGCAGCAGCCGCAGAAGAGATGAATCCTGCCTCGGCTACATTAACCCAGCCTGTCTGCATTTTGCCATCGATAAATGTATAGTAATTGCCGTTTATTTTACGATCCATCTGATCCATAATCATTTTTCCGTTTTCGTCAAAATAGCACCAGATGCCCTCATCGTCCGTATCGTTTGTCATTTCTTCTAAAAGTACCCAGCCTGTTTTTCTGGCTCCGTCGCTTTCGTTTCCAAGATAGTAGGTAAATCCGTCGATTTCAACGAGTCCTGTCAGCATCTGGCCGTCTTCGTCGAAGTAGTAGGTTTTTCCGCCTATTGTCATCCATTTGGAAGTAACGATTTTGCCGTCCTTGCCAAAGTAATTCCAGTTAGCGCCGCCCGGAGAATCAGGGCTGTCGTATTCTTCGTCATTGTCCACGGATACCCACTGGTTTTTTACCATGCGGCCTGTGGAATTCACGTAATACTCATCGATTCTCTGACTTACGGCAAGATCGCCGTTTTCATCCAGGTAAAACCATTCACTGTCTTTTTTCTTCCAGGTGTTTGTTTCTTTGTAGCCGTCTTCATCATAGAAGTACCAGCTGCCGTCTTCTTCCACCCACCCCTTGGATGCTGCGTAAGAAGTGTAGATTCCTGAATAGTTTGTCATCATTGGTGCAGCCGCAGTCATGATTGCCGCAGCGGATAATACAGCCATAAATTTTGTTTGCTTGCGCATTTTTAATCTCTCCTTTTTCGTTCAATGTTTCTGGCCGAAAATCCATCGTTGCATTACGTTGTGATTATATCCTATCCGGCGCCGAAAAAGATAGTGCAGGTTGCTGGTAAGGATGGAAGGAAATAGGAGCGGTGATAATTCGAAGGAGCGGCGCTGCCGTTTCCCTGCGAAGAAGCGGATGAAAAGCCCCGGAGAGGAAAAGAGATAAAAAATACAGCCCTGTCCTCTGCACGGTGCAGGGGTTGGGGCTGTATTTCCGCCAAAACGGTAAAATTATTTATGATATCTTGAATCGGTGATGAACTCAACATTGAGAGTTCCTGCAAGACGGTCCAGCGTTTCTGTGACATATTGGTTGATTCCCTGTGATTTTTCGCGGGCAATCCGGTAATCCATATCGGCGTTAAAATAGTTGTCCCCATGATAAGTGTAACCGTCAAAACCGGCGCATGCGGCATGACTTACTCCGGTTTTGACAAGGACATTTAACAGCATCACGAAGGAGTTGTCAATGATTTCCGCATTTGGGTCAATCAGGGAGCTGTAATTCAGTGTGTAGTCAAAGCGATCCTTAACATTGGTGACATTGGAGGTCGCAATAACCTTTACTTTCCGGTCTGTACGGTCTTTCAGCTCCAGAAGGCGGCTTCCCAGCTGGACATAGCGCCGGGAATTACTTAAGAAAGCATAGTCGATAGCAATATCATCCGGAATATAGTTTACGGAGATGATTACAGGATTTGTCTTTTCTATATAGGATAGCACGCGATCTTTCTGAAGTTCCATATTTTTGCCGGGTCCCAGGAGCAGGAGAGCCTTACCTGCCAGGGATTTTGTTAATTCTGCCAGTTCCGTCTCATCATTGCACTCGGTGCTTTGGTAAGTACGGTAAAGCTGTTCAATGTAATCTTTGTCATAGAGCAGTTTTTTCTCCGGCTCAATGCTGTCCAGAATTCCGTTCAATGCCTTCAAAGACAATGTCTGCTTATCCATCAGGAATTTAACATAGCTTGGATGACAGTTGTTTGAGGCGGAGATATAGAAGAAAAGATTATAACCCCAGGGGCTTTTCCTGAAAAACGGCATAATATTGATATCAATGGCTTCCAGCATCTGTGCGGTATTGAAATTCCTGCCGCAGCTCGTATTCATATACATGGAAATCAGTTCCAGCGGGAGGTTGCCCGCACTTTTTCCCATGCCGTACAAGGATGCATCAATCAGAACACGGCGGTCGGCCGTCTCGCGGAGTACTTCTATACTGTTTGAATACGCCAGCTGGAAATTGTTATGGGAATGATAGCCGATACCGATTTCCCGGTTCAGGTTGTGATTAAACAGTTCAAAGTAGTGCATCAGATTTTCCTGATGAAGTAAACCGTAAGTGTCTACAATGGATAACGCATAGGGATTCAGTTCATTTACAAGCTCGATTAAATCCAAAATTTCTCTGTCAGAGTAGCTGGTGATCGAAACCGCCTGGACATAGACCTGATAGCCGAGCTGTTTTACCTCGCGGCAGTAGGCAATGGCTTCTTTCATTACGTGTTTTTTAAATATGACGCGTATTCCGTCGATAAAGGATTCGGCGCAGGGGGCAAGATTTTCGATACGGCAGGTTCCGTAGTCGATCATGGCCACAATCATGGCATTGCCTTTGTCCAGCCTGCCGAAAATGTCGTCGGCGCTTTTTGTATTAGGCATAATGGTTCTGTTTTTGTCAAAAGGCCGCCGGTCATCCAGAAAACCGATTTCCAGCACATCCACGCCGGAACTGATCAGGCGTTCAAAAATATTGATGATATTGCCATAGCCAAACTCCCAGTCATTGACAAATCCACCGTCGCGCAGTGTACAGTCAAGTAATTTTATTTCCTTCATAATGACTCCTTTCAGATTTCCGGCGCCAGGCCCAGAAACATACCAATGTCAGCCGGTTTACCGGCGATAAAAACAGGCTCAAACTCTTTCCAGCCATCAGGGTCGGAGGGACCGAAGCCGTAGGTGACTGCAATAAAATCAGTTCTGCCGTCGGAGGCGGTGTCGCCAATCAAAACTGCTTCCGCAGGGGACAGGTTTAAGCCCTTCAGGCATTTATCTAAAACATCGGTTTTCTGCATCTTGCTGGCAAAATCGCTGCCGCAGATGCAGTCGCAGTAATTGCTGATTTGATAGTGCTCCAAAAGTGTGAGGGCATAATCCTCTCTTTTCAGAGTGGCGACACCGACCAGATACCCCTCTCTTTTAAGACTTCTAAGAAGTTCGATCAGGCCATCGTAGGGGGTTGCTTTCAAAAGATCGTAATCCTTATACCGGTTGCGGAAAATTTCGGTGGCCCGGTTGGCCTCTTCCTCGTCAATACCATAGACTTTTATAAGCGAGTGCTTGATTGGCGGGCCGATGAAAGTCTTCATCATGTCCTCACGCGGGGGTTCATATCCCATAGTTTTAGTGGTATACAGCACACTTTCCAAAACGCCTTTTGCTGTGTCAAGCAGAGTGCCGTCCAGATCAAATATAATGCCGCGGTAGCGGCGGTGGGATTTTTCCTGTCTGCCGGCAGGATTGTTCGTTGGTTCAGGTATCATTTGCGGCTCCTTTATTTCTCGTTGCGTTTCCGGTCTTCAAACTGCTCTCTGATCCGTTCCAGATCTTTTGGTGTGTCAACGGACAGCGTTGAACCGGAGATGTCTTCAAAAATAACGTTTTTACCCTGCTCTATGAAACGCAGCAGGTCGAATTCCTCTATCTTTTCCAGGCGGGATATGGGAGAAGCGGCAAAAAAGTCGAGCGCTTCTTTGGTGTAGACCCCGATACTTACGAATTTTTTATAGCTGTAATCAAGACTGCCTTTGGGATAAGGAACAGGACTGCGGGAAGCATACAGACATTTTCCTGCCTGGCTGCATACGATTTTTATATTGGCTGAGTCGAATACTTCGGGTGCGGAAGTAATGGACGCCATGGCGTTCACGACGAAAGGCCTGTCCGATTCCGGCAGTCCGGAGGTCTCCGACATGGCTTTGACAGCCTGATGAACCACCTGGCGGATATCGCCGGGGGATATCATCGGCTCATCGGCCCCCATCATGACATAAAAATCAGCTTCCACCTGCCCGGCAGCTTCCCAGATCCTGGAAGTCGGATTCGGATGCCAGGTTCCGGTTATCAGACAGGGAATATTATATTCGGCGCATGCTTTCTGAACTGCCTCATGGTCTGCTGCAACGCAGACTGCGTCCAATATGCCGCTTTCAGCCGCCGCATTGTATACATGCCAGATTAGTGGCCTGTTATCCAGAAGAGCTAGGACTTTTCCGGGAAAACGGGTCGAATTAAACCGTGCGGGGA
>DXOJ01000601.1 GCA_019412865.1 Bacteroides sp.
GTTTATTCTACTATGTAATTAACGTAAAATTTTATTTAGACGGAGCTTTCTTCACCCATTTGTCCAACCATTCAAAGAATGTGCGTTGCCATAGAACCCCATTCTGTGGCTTCAATACCCAGTGGTTTTCATCCGGATAAATCAGCAGCTCTGCAGGAACACCACGCATCACGGCAGCATCAAAAGCAGCCATAGCCTGATTAGCCAGGATACGGTAGTCTTTTTCTCCATGGATACAGAGAATAGGAGTATCCCATTTCTCTACGAATAGGTGAGGAGAGTTGGCAAACGTACGCTGTGCCACCGGATTCTGTTTTTCCCAGTATGCGCCTCCCATATCCCAGTTGGCAAACCATTTTTCTTCAGTTTCCAGATATTGCATTTCCATGTTGAAGATACCATCATGAGCAATGAACGCTTTGAACCGTTTGTCGTGATGTCCGGCCAACCAATATACGGAGAATCCTCCGAAGCTGGCACCTACGCATCCCAGACGATCTTTGTCCACATACGGCTCTTTTGCCATTTCATCGATAGCAGTGAAATAATCTTTCATACACTGGCCACCGTAGTCACCACTGATCTGTTCGTTCCATTCCATACCAAATCCCGGCAAGCCGCGACGATTCGGAGCAACAATGATATAATCATTGGCTGCCATAATCTGGAAGTTCCAGCGATAAGACCAGAACTGGCTTACCGGACTTTGCGGACCTCCTTCACAGAACAGCAAAGTCGGATATTTCTTGTTCGGATCAAACTGCGGAGGATAGATTACCCATGTCAACATCTGTTTGCCATCTGTTGTTTTCATCCAGCGACCTTCCACTTTACCCATTTCCAACTGGTCGTAGATCTGCTTGTTTTCCTGCGTCAGTTGAGTAGTAGAGCCATCCAGTGTCACTGTATAAATCTCATCACCCATGCTCATAGAATGACGTTTGGCGATCAGTTTATCCCCGAAAAGAGCTACACCTTCATAATCGTACATTCCTGAAGTGATTGCCTTTACCGAATCATTGGCCAAATCCAGCGCATAAATCTGCGATTCTCCGTGCCATACACCGGTGAAATAAATCATCTTTGCATCTGCTCTCCAGACAAAAGCGTCTACATTCGATTCGAATGCCTTGCTCACAAAACGTTTCTCTCCGGTTTCCAGGTTCATGATGAACAAACGGTTTAAGTCGGCTTCGTAACCGTCACGTTCCATACTCTGCCAGGCGATATACTTGCCGTCCGGAGAGTATTGCGGATTGGTATCGTACCCTTTGTTTTCTTCCGTGATATTTTCCGTTTTTTGGGTGTTCAGGTCATAAACGTAAATATCAGAGTTGGTAGAAATCGCATATTCCAGTCCTGTCTTTTTACGGCAAGTGTAAGCCACTTTGTCCGAAGTCATATTCCAGGCAAGTTGCTCAATGCCACCCCAAGGCTTCATCGGACTTTCATACGGTTCGTCGTTCAGAATATCCACGATATTGGAAATGCCGTTACCATCAAAGTCGGCAACAAAAGGATGCGGAGCGGTTGTCACCCATTCATCCCAATGTTTGTACATCAGGTCGGTAACGATGATACCGGTAGCTTTCGGCAGGTCCGGATACTTATCAGCAGTGCTTTCTTTCGTCTTTACTTGTGAAATAAACAGCAGTTTTTTGCCATCCGGTGAGATGGAATATCCTTCAATATCTCCGTCGTAGTTGGTCAGCTGCTTGCGCCCGCTACCATCCGGATTCATTTCATAAAGCTGGCTGCTTCCGTTGTCATTACTTAAGAATGCCAGTTTGGTGCCTCCCTTAATCCAAGTCACCTCATTTTCCTGATACGGGGTATGAGTGATTTGTTGATTTTCGCTTCCATCTGCGTTCATTACGAAAACTTCGCGGTTACTTTTGTTTTCCGGTACGCTGTAATACGCTACCGTATACGCAATTTTCTTTCCGTCGGGCGATACGGCGAATCCGCCGATACGTCCCATAGCCCAAAGTGCTTCGGGAGTCATGCGCTTCCCTTCGATCTTAATATCCGATTTCTCGATAAGCACCTGATCTGTCTTGCCTGCGTCTTTGGTTCCTCCGCAGGCAGCTAACAACATTGCCGCCGACATCATAATTAAATTAGCTTGTCTCATATATTTTATAAAATGTTTATTTTCTTGCGAAGATAATGAAAAAAGGATTTAAATCTGCTTTTTCTGCCAGTTTCCTTTCTTCATATACCAGTAGCAGAACATCAGCGTGAAAATACCATATACGCATTCCGTTGTCCAGGCAAATGCGACGTCCATCCGCAGGTACATGATGAAATATGCAGAGTATGTGACGTAGATAGCCAATACACAAAGTTCCATAGCCAGTGCAGTCCGCGTATTCCCTGTACCTGATACCGATTGGAAATAAACATTGGCAGGCACCAGTACCAGATAGGCAGAACACAATACCCACAGTGAAGGCACGGATGCTGCTCTCAAATCCGGCATATCTGTATAAATACGTAGGATCAGATCCGGAAATAGACAGAAGAATATCAGAATTGGCAATACAAATATATATCCAATGCGAATGTGCTGCCTGATAGTACCCCGTACACAATCCTGTTCACCTGCACCGATCAGATTGCTGACCAATGAACCACAGGTGGATGCAAATGCCATTGCAATCATAAACGGGATTCCTGACACGTTTCGGATAATGTTCGCGATTGCCAAAGAGCGCTCTCCCAAATGTTCCACAAATAGAAAGAACATAAACCAGGTAGACAAAGAAACAAAGTTCTGAATCATTGTCCACACAGAAACATTCAGTATTCGTTTCAGTGTTTTCCCTTGGAACTTAGGCAGTATATTCAATGCATACTTCCTGCAGTCAATCCGTTTCCAGGTATAGATAATAAAGAAAATCACCGATACCATTTCAGCCAGCGAAGAGCCGATAGCAGCACCGGCAATTCCCAATTGCGGGAAACCGAATTTTCCGAAAATCAGGATATAATTGAATACCACATTCGAAAGTACCATCACAATAGAGTTCAAAGTCAGCGTCTTGGTCTGCGTCGTACCTACAAAGAAGGCGCGGAACATCACCATGACAAAAGAGAAGAAGAACCCGTACACACGCCAATGAATATAACTCTCGGCTGCATCGTAAATGTGAGGAGACGAAATGATATTCTTGAGGATATATGGTGAGAATACGATGGAGAACGTGAATAAAATCACTGCCATGGCAAGCAGGAAATATATGCCCTGATAAAAAATGGGTCCGATTTCCTTGTAGTTTCCTTCTCCATTGCGACGCGCAATTAATATCTGGGCACCGATGCTGAAACCGAATGCCATCATGAAAATGGCAAGGTAATATACACCTGCAATGGCGGAAGCACCTAATTCGATTTCTCCGACACGTCCCAGAAAAGCAGTGTCCGTCATACCAATCATCTGTTCCATAATCAGACTGATTAGAATAGGGTAGGAGATTGTCCAGATTTGTTTATAAGAATATTTAGTTTTCATCTTATTTTATTTTTTAGAGAAAGAAAGCCGGGCAACCAAAATAGGATGTCCGGCTTTCTTAGAATATGATTCAGGAATTACTCCTTATTTTTTATTCTGTCTTTGCTGCTGCAATTGCTCTTGTTGCTTTTGCATCGCCTCCAGGCGAGCAGCAAATCCGGTCTTTTTCATTTGTTTCGGGTCTTTCTTTTTCGCTTCAAGAATAGCCAACAATTTAGTTTCGTCAGTCGTTCTACGAAGCAGAATCATAGTACCCACACTAATCAGCGTTGACACGAAGTAGTAATAGTTCAAACCTGACGGATAATCGTTCAAGACGAACAAGAACATAATCGGCATCAGATACATCATCCATTTCATAGCCGCCATTTGTGGCTGCGCTCCGGTATCCTGCATAGACATTGTATACTTTGTGTTCAGAATATTGGTTACTGTCATCAGCAAGCAGAACAAGCTAAGGTGATTGCCAAGGAACGGGATATGGAACGGGAATGTGATGATAGCGTCATAAGTAGAAAGGTCGTCCGCCCACAAGAAACTCTGTTGACGCAGTTCGATAGCACTCGGCACGAACATAAACAAAGCCATCAGGATAGGGAACTGCAATAACATCGGCAGACAGCCACCCATCGGACTTACCCCGTACTGGCTGTAAAGGCCCATCACCTCCTGCTGTTTCTTCATTGCATCTTCCTGTTTCGGATATTTCTTGTTGATTTCGTCAATTTTCGGTTTCAATACACGCATCTTGGCAGAAGACATGTACGTTTTCCAGGTAGCCGGATAAACCAGCACTTTCACCATAATAGTCAGAATCAACAGAACGATACCCATACTTAATCCCCAGCCGGACAACCAGTCGAATACGTTGATCGTGATAAACTGGTTAATCCAGCGAATCAGCGGCCAACCCAGGTAAACCAGTCGGTGAAGCTCCCATTTCTCGTCACGTCCTTTATCCAGCGCCTTCAACGTCTTGAAGTGGTTCGGACCGAAGTAGAAGTACATCTCTGTCGGTTCCTTGCCTGACGGATCAAAGAAAGTATTCATTTCAGCAGAATAATCTTTGATATATCCGCTTCCCTGTTGTTCCATTTTTGACTTAACGGAAACCTTGTCGAAATCCTGTTCAGCGATAAATACAGACGAGAAGAACTGATTCTTGAAAGCTACCCAATCAATGCGTCCCGGCAAATCCTGACTGTCATCTTTGGCAGCAGACAAGTTGTCTACATTGTCACCTGTTACTTTATAAGTCAGTTCCGACAGACGATTCTCATAAGTGAATCCTTTTTCCAGTTGGCGGGCACGTTGTGACCAGTCGATGTCCACATACTTAGTACTAGCCAACTTGTCTTCCATGCCTGTCGCTTTGATTTCAAAGTTCATCAGGTAGCTATCCGGTTTCAGCGTATAGATGAAATCGATATAGCTTGCGCTATCTGCAGCCAGACGCATTGTAACACTACTGTCCGTCTTGTTCACAGCTTCAAAGAAATAATCTTTGGTCTGGATGGCTCCTGCCTTGTTGTAAAAGTTGAAGTTCATCGAAGCATCGTCACCGTCGAACAACATGACCGGCGTCTTTTTGTCTTGTGCCATATAATCTTTCAGCATGGCTGAATAGACACGTCCGCCTTTGGTTGTGAAAGTGATTTCCGCTACATTATTCTGGATGCTGATTTTAGAGTCGGTTCCATGCAAGGCATTGAAAAACAAAGCAGAAGAATCGGCAGCCGATGCCACCTCTTTTTGACTGTTAGCCAGTGCAGCTTCCGTTTTAGCCTTCAACGCTTCCTCCTGCTGCTGTACCACGGCAATAGAATCGTAGTATTTTTTTTGCGCAGCTATCTGTTCCTCGCTTGGACGGCTCAAAAAACTGAATCCTACCAATAATATACCTATCAGAACGAGACCTGTGATGGTGTTTTTATCCATTCTTATTTTAATTACAAATTATATAAATTACAAACTACCGGTTGTTTACCACGTATCGTTAGCCGTTCACCGTTGCTTTTTCGTTTTCGATGGCAGCTTTCACAAATGCAACGAACAACGGATGAGGGTTCAGTACCGTACTGCCATATTCCGGATGGAACTGTGTACCGACAAACCATTTCAAAGTTGGGATCTCAACGATTTCTACCAGATCCGATTCCGGGTTGATACCTACACATTTCATGCCGGCAGCTTCATATCGGTCTTTATAATCATTGTTGAACTCATAGCGATGGCGGTGACGTTCCTGAATATGTTCCTGTCCGTAAGCCTGATATGCTTTCGAACCTTTCTGCAATACACATTCGTAAGCACCCAGACGCATTGTACCACCCATATTGGTGATTGCTTTCTGCTCTTCCATGATATCAATCACGTTGTGCGGAGTCTTTTCATCCATTTCACGTGAGTTGGCATCTGCGTATCCTAGTACGTTGCGTGCAAACTCAATAGCAATACATTGCATACCCAGACAAATACCGAAAGTCGGAATATCATGTGTACGTGTATATTTGATAGCGACAAACTTGCCGTCGATACCCCGTTGACCGAATCCCGGACCAATCATTACGCCCGCCATACCTTTCAAAGCTTCAGCTACATTCTCATCTGTCAGTTTCTCGCTGTTTACGAAATGAACTTCCACTTTGCGGTCATTGTAAGTACCCGCTTGCGATAAAGCTTCACGGATAGACTTGTAAGCGTCCTGCAAATCGTATTTTCCAACCAGTGCAATATTGATCGGTTCTTTAGTCTCTGCAGCGTGACGACGTTCCAGGAATTTACGCCATGGGCCGAGTCCCGGAGTTTCTCCTACCGGCAGTCCCATCTTTTCAAGGATAGTGCTGTCCAGTCCTTGCGCTTGCATCAGGATAGGTACTTCGTAAATTGTTTCCGCGTCAATAGACTGCACAACGGCTTTATCGTCTACATTACAAAATTGTGCCACTTTCTTACGCAGTCCGTCACTTAGCGGATGCTCGGCACGCAGAACCAGTACATCCGGCTGAATACCCACACTTTGGAGTTCCTTTACAGAATGTTGCGTAGGTTTTGTTTTCAATTCTCCGGCAGCAGCAAGATAAGGAACATAGGTCAAGTGTACGCAAAGAGCGTTCTTACCGAGTTCCCATTTCAACTGACGGATACTTTCGAGGTAGGGGAGTGATTCGATGTCACCTACCGTACCACCGATTTCAGTAATCACAAAATCAAACTTGTATTTATTACCAAGCAGTTTTACATTCCGTTTGATCTCGTCTGTGATGTGAGGAATCACCTGGATCGTTTTACCCAGATAATCTCCACGACGTTCCTTGTCAATGACGCTCTTGTAGATACGTCCCGTAGTAATGTTGTTCGCCTTTGTCGTTTGTATACCCAGGAATCTCTCATAATGTCCCAGGTCGAGGTCGGCTTCGTGTCCGTCTACGGTTACATAGCACTCCCCGTGCTCATAAGGATTTAATGTTCCCGGGTCGATGTTAATATACGGGTCAAACTTCTGGATGGTTACATTATAACCTCTTGCTTGCAGCAACTTACCGATGGATGATGAGATGATCCCTTTTCCTAAAGAAGAGGCAACACCACCGGTGACGAAAATAT
>DXOJ01000602.1 GCA_019412865.1 Bacteroides sp.
AGTTGCGTGGTCGTGCAGGACGTCAGGGTGACCCGGGTTCTTCTGTATTCTTCGTATCACTGGAAGACGATTTGATGCGTCTGTTCTCTTCTGACCGTATTGCCAGTGTAATGGACAAGCTCGGTTTCCAGGAAGGCGAAATGATCGAACACAAGATGATTTCCAACTCCATCGAACGTGCACAGAAGAAAGTGGAAGAAAACAACTTCGGTATTCGTAAACGTCTGTTGGAATATGACGACGTAATGAACAAGCAACGTACAGTGGTTTACACCAAACGTCGCCACGCTTTGATGGGTGAACGTATCGGTATGGACATCGTGAACATGATCTGGGACCGTTGTGCCAATGCTATCGAAAACAATGATTATGAAGGCTGCCAAATGGAACTGCTTCAGACATTAGCAATGGAAACTCCGTTCACTGAAGAAGAATTCCGTAACGAGAAAAAAGAAAAGTTGGCCGAAAAGACTTTCAACATTGCGATGGATAACTTCAAACGCAAAACTGAACGTCTGGCACAGATCGCTAACCCGGTTATCAAACAGGTATATGAAAACCAGGGACACATGTACGAAAACATCCTGATTCCTATTACAGACGGTAAACGGATGTATAATATCTCTTGTAACCTGAAAGCGGCTTACGAATCGGAATCTAAAGAAGTGGTGAAGTCGTTCGAGAAATCAATCTTGCTCCACGTAATCGACGAAGCATGGAAAGAAAACTTGCGCGAACTGGACGAACTGAAACATTCCGTACAGAATGCAAGCTACGAGCAGAAAGACCCGCTATTGATTTATAAACTGGAATCTGTGACTTTGTTTGACGCTATGGTGAACAAGATCAATAACCAGACTATATCTATTTTGATGCGTGGACAAATTCCTGTACAGGAAGCTCCGGATGAATCAGCTGCACGCCGTGTAGAAGTGCGTCAGGCTGCTCCTGAACAACGCCAGGATATGAGCAAGTATCGCGAAAACAAAGAAAATTTGAGTGATCCGAACCAGCAGGCTGCTGCAAGTCAGGATACTCGTGAACAGCAGAAACGTGAACCGATTCGTGCAGAGAAGACAGTAGGTCGTAACGATCCTTGTCCATGCGGAAGCGGGAAAAAGTATAAAAACTGCCACGGAAAGAACCTTTGATTAATTAATAATTAAAAATTAAAGGTTGGAAATTGTAGGGTAATGTGCTTTATGGCATAGTCTCTCTATATTCAACTTATAAAAGAAAGTCTCAAACGGTTAAAAACTGTTTGAGACTTTCTTTTATTCTTCCAAAGTTGTACTTTTGTTCAAATTACTAAATAGAACAAAACTATGGCAAAATCTTATTCACTGGTTTTCATCGTTTTATTCCTGCTGACTCTGGGTAGCTGTCAGAGTCTGGAACAGATCCCCATTGATTATCTGCAACCTGCCGACTTGAGCTTTCCTCCGCAACTCCGGAAAGTAGCTATTGTGAATAACACCAGCGACGCCCCGGATAATAAACTGATAACAGAGACTGAAAAAATTAAAGAAGGTACACCATTGATAAGTCGTGCAACAGCTTATGCCAATGGAGATCCTAAGACAGCCACTGAATCACTGGCAGAAGAAATAGCACAGCAGAACTACTTCGATGAGGTGGTTATCTGTGATTCTGCCTTACGCGCCAATGATAAACTGGCCCGCGAAAGTACATTGAGCCAGGAGGAAGTGCGTCAACTGACTTCTAACCTGGGAGTGGACTTTATTATTGCACTGGAAAACCTGCAACTCAAAGCAACAAAGACTGTCCGTTATCTGGATGAGTTCAACTGCTTTCAAGGAGCGGTAGACGTGAAAGTTTATCCCACGGTGAAAGTTTATCTTCCCGAACGCAGCAGACCGATGACTACGCTCCATCCTAATGATAGCATTTTTTGGGAAGAGTTTGGAGGTACAGCCATAGAAGCCGCCACTCGCATGATTCCCGACAAGCAGATGCTGGAAGAAGCGGCAGCATTCGCAGGAACGGTTCCGGTGAAAAATATTGTCCCTATTTGGAAAAAAGGAACACGGTATCTTTATACTGGTGGTTCGGTTCCTATGCGTGACGCTGCCATTTATGTACGCGAAAATTCATGGGACGACGCATACGAACTTTGGCGTCAGGCTTTCGAAGGTACCAAGAACCAAAAGAAAAAAATGCGGGCAGCTCTCAACATTGCTGTTTACTACGAAATGAAAGATAGTTTGGCTAAAGCAGAAGAATGGGCAGAAAAGGCACAACAACTAGCTAAAAAAATAGATAAAAAGAACATCACAGATAGCCCTCAAGCTACCATTGATGATGTGCCGAATTATTATCTTACTACTTTGTATTTAGCTGAACTAAAGGAGAGAAATGCTCAATTACCCAAGTTAAAATTGCAAATGAGCCGATTTAATGATGATTTTTAAGGAAATTGTGTATCAAATCTTATTTTTTTTATACCTTTGAACTTATAAAAAGAAGGAACCCATGAAATTGAGCCAACAATCATTATCTATTATCGAATCGGCTATCCAAAAGGCAGTCGCTAAATATGTATGTAGCTGTGAACAAACAGTTGTAACCGATATCCATCTCCAACCGGATCAGGCATCGGGACAACTTAATATTTACAACGATGATGATGAAGAACTGGCAAACATCATGATCGAAGAATGGGCTACTTATGAAGGGGATGATTTCCTTGAAAACGTGGAACCTTCTCTTCGCAACATTCTTTGCAGAATGAAGGATGCCGGAGATTTCGACAAAGTGACTATTCTGAAACCTTATTCTTTCGTTTTGGTAGATGAAGAGAAAGAAACCGTAGCAGAATTGCTGTTGATTGACGACGATACCATACTGGTGAATGATGAATTGCTGAAAGGGTTGGATAAGGAGTTGGACGACTTCTTAAAGGATTTGTTGGAAAAATAAAGAAGAATTGTTGGAGAAATAAGATATCGTTCTTTTTGAATAGAGATCGTTCAAGATCCACATATAAAAAGATAATCGGAAGCAATCAGGATATGTCCTTTATTGCTTCCGATTATTTTATATATATTCCCTATTGATTATTTGTTGTATTTGATTGAGATATTAGCAAGTCTAAGCGGCATGAAGCTGGATACCCCTGCCGGGAGTCTGACCGGTCGCAATCTGATGCAAATATTATCACGGTTCAATAAGGCATCCGGCAACTTAAAGTCATAGACTTTATAACCAGGAATGTTCTTCTCCGTCTGTCCACCTGCAGCCGTTCTATCAAACTGTCCCAGAATGGTAAACTCTGAATTATCTACTTTAATCCATTCACCATTCATCGAATAAGCATATTCAACCACTGCAACAGGGCCACCTCCCCAACTTGCATTCATTTCAACCTGAAGAGACAAGGATGTAGAAATACCTACTGTCGATATTTTGTCTACGTAGAAATATGAACTTGTAGACCACGGTTTACTATTAAAAGCACCGCCTCGCATACGACCATAGTATCCATCGGTCGTGTTAAGGTTAACATCTCCTCTGAAATCATCCTGGAATCCCAGAATGTAGTCTGCATAGGTTTGCTGGAAATATTTATTTCCGTCTTTGCTAAGAAGAGCATTCGCCTGCGATGCCTCGCCACCCGTAGGATGGTAATCCGTAAAAGTAGAAGAGCCTATTTCTTTCCAATCGGGTACATTACAATCCCATTCTACAAGCACAGAAGTGATCTCGTTTATATCACTGATGTTAATATCTTCTCTGTTAAGCGGAAGAATACATAACCGGCTTTCAGAGATGTCGAAATTTGTAAGTTTCACTTTCGCCACCATTCCTGTTATGCTTCCCGAACCTTTAGGAAGTGTTTCGTGAGCATAAGGAGCTTCAAACGCAGTAAGCATATATGTATTAGAACCGTTTTTATCTCTTATACAGGTCGGATAGTATCTGTAATATGCAGGGAACTTTTCTACCCAATAGTTTTTATTAATCTTACGATCGGCAGCTCCCGGGTCAGTAGTCTTGAAATTAGTGAATGCACCTACCGGAGATGCAATCTCGACATCTTTCAGGGTCACAAGACTAAATACCATATTATCCGTAAGTTCAGCAATCGTTCTTTCAGGAATTGTGAAGGTAGAAAGTTCCGAGCTGATTACGTGGGCAGCAGTGATACCGCTAATCAGTCTATAAGTAAAGCTACCCTCTGATTCTTCTCTTATCATTCCATCTTTCAGACACAATGACACTTTGGCAAATTGTGCAAACGTAATTAAAGATTCGGACTCAAACACAACTGTCTCTCCTGCCTCATTCTGAATGACATAGCGATTGCTCGGGAAGTTCTTCGAAGTGCCATTGGCTACGATGATTCCTTCAACATATACATTGTTAGTAATTCCACCGACAGCATAACCATGTACGGTTGGATAACTGACAAGTTCCGCATTCGCATATTCAGAATATGCTTGCGAGAGATTAATGGTAGCCGTGACCTTACGCTGGTACTGATCGTCATAACTCAACACAATACTTCCTGTACGGGGTGATTGCGAATTTGTTTCCGTATTAAAATAAAGCTTTCCATCACTTATCCTATACTCCTGCACCCAGTTCACCGTTGGCGTAATAACGATATCCGTTTCGGGCACATTGGTAGAGATTTCCATTTCATATTCACCTCCTTTAGTAAACAGCTCCATCTTATCACTGGCAGGAACAATAAATGGATAACGGGATAATTGTTTTATCTTGATTACATCCGCAGTCTTACCATCTTTCGTAAACACACGAATATCACAGAAACGTTCGGAATCACTGATATTCTCATCATAAGTCACAGTGAAATAAGTTCTTGATGACTGGGCTCCACGTATATCCGTAGAGAACCAGGTTGATTCTACAAAATCAATTCGCCACTCGGTATTGGACTTCACCTCCACCTGAACCGGATCACCTTCCGCCTGAAGAATAATCTCATTATTTGTTATTTCCAATATACCGGCTTCATGTTCGTCAGAGCATGACGGAAACATTATGATTGCCATCACAGCCAGAAAAGCTGTCCAGACTATTGAATCTTTAATTTTCATGTTCATCAATTATTAGATTTAATCTCACCTGTTTTATATAGTATCTCATAAGCTTCATTCCGATCATTTAATACAAAGATCTGAAAATTCTCTCCACCCGGATAAACACGCGTAACAACATGTCCGGCAGGCTTTATCTTCAAGCCGTCTTCACCTAGTCTGCTCCTGTTACTGTCTACCATACCGGCAGCAAAAACCGACCGTTCACCAGGATAAAGAGTTTGAGACAGCATCCGGCTCAACGTTGCCGGTTGAGGGTGATAGTAATCCCATACGGGAATTACATAGACTTGTGGTTTCACTTGGGAAATGTAGGTATCGCACATAGCATCAGAATAAGCGTGATGATTGGCAACAACCACATCCGTCTCACCGAGCAATCTGGCTACCGGCGTTTCTATATCAAACCATTCCGGTGCTTTTTCTACGCCCAGAATATCTCCTGCGGAGAAATAATCAAAATTACCGTATGTGATACGAATTCCACAACTGCAACGGTTTTCGTTCAACTGTTCACTTGAAGAGGCTGTAGAAGGCACAAGCTCTTTGGCTGTTGTTCCGCTACCTGTCCAAATTTTACCATTACCCACGATATTACGTACTTCGAATGTAGGATAAGAGCCCGGATCTTTCAAGAGTTTGATCTGACTATTGCTTCCTATTACAAATCCCTCATTCTTTTTACCTTCCCTGTCACGAGCGGCAACATATAATTTATAGTTTGAGATATGAGCACCAGAGACTTTAGCTGCTGTCGGATAATCATAAGTAGGATAACCACGATCTATCAAAGTGGAAATATTGAGAAGATTACCAACATGAGTGA
Source organism: Bacteroides sp. (assembly GCA_019412865.1). Classification (GTDB taxonomy): domain Bacteria; phylum Bacteroidota; class Bacteroidia; order Bacteroidales; family Bacteroidaceae; genus Bacteroides. The sequence continues at coordinate 5,911 of DXOJ01000602.1, forward strand.
TTCCGGTAAGTTTGTAATCCAGTCCTACTTTTTCGATTGCCAGTTTTCCATTCTGTCCGATATGGTCCGTATCAAAGTGAGTGAGCAAGGCATAATCAAGTGCTCCGTTATTTTTTAATGGCAATGAGAAATGTTTTATATATTGAGCAATCCATTCGGCAGGCCGCTTAGAATCATTAGGCACTGCTTTCATAATTTCCTGTGTGCCTGAATGTACTCCTAAATCTCCTGCATCCAATAACATGGTAGTCCCATCCGGAAAAATAAGATAGGCTGCATTACCTCTTCCGGTACTAATCTGATGAATATCCAAATAACCTGCCTGCCACTCCGGAAGGTATTCATACACTTTATCTACTGCATCATCAGGAAAAGGCTTTTCTTGTTGGCAACTTGCGAATGTAGGCAGCAACATGATGGCTCCTAAAAAAAATATCTTGCTATTCATTATATTATTCTTTAATAGTTGATTAATCGATTTGCTTCACACTATAGATACCGGCTTCTTCTTTAGTCATTTCATTGCCGCCTCCGTATCCCGGATTTTGCTTCAAGACATTGCTGACAGAAATTGACTTTTCCGGAATAGGAAAAAGCTCATAATGATCGTCGTTAGTAGGTTTATGATCCCACCAAGAACCTGTTGTATACAACCCCCAACGACGAAGATCGGTACGACGACGCTGTTCACCCAGAAACTCGACCATCCACTCATCAAGAATCCGGTACTTGTCGATATTCGTTTCGGTCACCGGATCAGGATCGGCTTTATTCTCGAAATTGCGTTTACGCACTTCATTGAAAAGATTGGCTGCTTCTTTTTTATAGCCGCTTCTATATTTACATTCAGCAAGCATATAATAGATTTCAGCAAAACGAATAACCGGATAATCCGGATTAAAAGCAATGGTTTTGTCGATATTGTCGGGAACCGGTAGTTTGCACAAACGTATTCCGGAATTCTCTTCCCCGGTACTTATATTGGAGGGAAGCTCATTCACTGAAGAATATTCTCCGTCTTTCACTTTCTTGAATTGTGCCACCTGATCGACAAATTCAAGAACCTCACCCGGATATTCGTACAGTCCCGTACACTTCACCTCTGTGCCACTTCTTGATGTACGCTGTAATTTTCCATAAAGGAACATTCCTTCGTATTTCCCATTCCCTTTATACAAGTACAATTTTTTACGAAGATCTTTATTATTGAACTTGGCAAAAGGTCGCCCAAGCTTATCCGTATAGGGATCGCCATTGGGTTTAAGAGACGGCTGAAGATGCATACCATTAGTAGAAGAATAGCCGCTTAGATCAAAATAGTTCTTTGCATTATAATGATTATAGCGTTCGAACTGCCATTGAAACAAAGTGCCTTTTGCATATTGCGACTGAACAGACCACATTACTTCCTTAGATTTATTATTGTCGAAAGTGAAAGGACCGAACCAGTCTTCCTCCAATTCGTAATAACCGTATTTGCCATCTAATAGATCCTGGCAGACCTGCGCACATTCAGCAAAACGGTTCTCTCCCATGTAGACTTCCGCATTAAAATATAACTGAGCAAGAAGGGCGGCGGCAGTTCCTTGACGTAAATAGCCTTCTTCCAGCATATCTGCTCTTTTTTTCTCTAATTTGGGAATAGCGGCAAGCAACAGTTCTTCCACATAATTAAAGGTTTCGCGTGCAGTGGAACGTGGAACTTCCTCGGTAGTAGAGCGCCGGTAAATAGGCATACCCCCATAGAAATCAAGTCCCCGCAGATAAAAATAGGCAACCAATGTCTGAAGTTGCATCTGATGATCTGCTTTCAATTCTTCCGTCATGCCCAGTGATACATAATCCACACCGGATAAGTCTTCCTTACAAGCTAAAGCCATTGCCACTCCCATGCCTACCCCACGCCAGGTTTCTTCGTTGTTGGGGTGAAGAGGTGTCCAGTCGTGATGCTGCAGTTGGGAATATCTGACATCATTGTAATGTATTCCTTTTTGTGTGACACACATCTCATCTGTTGTACATTCTTGAAGAATGGCACGGTCGAATCCGTGAAACCAACGCCAATGTGTGAAAGAGCGTACCAAGAAAGAATAAACAGTTTCCTTAGACGTGAAATAAGTGTCCGGAGTGACTTCGGAATACCACTTCTCATCCAGATTTGTACAACCGGATGACACCAGAAGGGTGAGGAAGGAGATAATGATTAAAATATTTCGTCTCATATCATTTTATTAGTTTATAGGTACTTTAATATTAGAATTGGATTTTCATACCAACGGTATATCTACGAGTTTCAGGATAAATATTATTAAACCATTCATAACCAGGGTCCAGTCCGTTGACATTCACTTCCGGATTAAGTCCTGAATATTTCGTGAAACATGCCACATTCCGGACGGTCAGGTAAAGATCAATCTTATCTATATATTTCTGCCACTTTTTCATGTTAAGAGAATATCCCAGACTAATGGCGTCTATCTTTAAGAAAGTGCCGTCCTCAAGCCAGTAATCGCAAAGCTGCTTTACTTCTTTGATGTGCCGGTTGTCAATGTACGCATTGCGAAGAACGTTCTGGCCTGCTACTTCAGAAAGTCCATAGTACATATTTATGGTATTAAACACGTCGAAATCGATCCAGCTACGCAGGTTGATACCTAAAGAGAGGTTCTTGTAAGTGAAGGTATGATCCCATGATACCATCAATGCAGGAATAGCATTACCGATGTACCGCTTGTCATCATAGGTCTTCTTATCGCTAAGAATCACATTGTCGTTCTTATCATACAGAAGCCATCTTCCATTATCCGTGATACCGGCATATTTCCAGATATAATAGCTTCCGATCTTTGTTCCTGCTTCAATTCTTCCGGCTGATCCGTTCGTTCCCGGTGACGGGAATCCTACACGATCCTGGTAAGTATTATTCCCCCACAAAGAGGTAATTTTGGAAGAAGAATGGGATAGACGCATGGTAGTTGTCCAGTTAAAGTCTTTCGTTTTAACAGGCACTCCGCCAATCTCAAACTCCCATCCGGTATTCTCAAGATTACCATAATTCATGGTCGTTTTCTCGTAAACGGCGGGAGGATTGGGTACACTGATATTGTATAACATTCCGGAAACTCTTCTTTTATATATATCGAACTTTCCAAAAAGCCGGTTATTCAGAAACGCATAATCCAAACCGATGTTAAGCTCTGCTTTCTTTTCCCAATGCAAGTCATTATTGACATTACGAGCCGGTCCATAAGAAGTGATCCATGTACCGTTATAAGGCCACATTGAATTGGAGGAGTACATGGCTGTGGATGCTCCTGCAGAGAAATTGTTATTTCCCGTCACACCATAACCGACACGTACTTTGAGGTCATCAAGAAAACTGACATCACGCAGAAAGGCTTCATTGGATATACGCCATCCACCTGATACAGCCCAGAATGTTCCCCAGCGATGATTCTTTCCAAATTTGGAAGATCCCTCATGACGGACACTTCCAGTAACCATATAACGATCTTTATAGCTATAATTCGCCCGACCAAAGAAGGAGATAAGACGTTCACGAGGATATTTGTGAGAAGACATAGCTGCTTTTCCATCAGAAAGCCAGCTGCCTGTTCCCATATCCCAAGCTCCTACTCCATCCACAGGGAAATCGAAGTTAGACATATCAAAGTTTTCAGAATTGTTTTCCCAATAGCTATATCCGGCCACCGCACTAACCGTATGGTCATCTGCAAAAACACGCATGAAATTAATGGTAGGTTCAAAAGAAACATTTACTGTTTTACTATATCCGTGAAATCCCTTTCCTTTATAACTTCCATTCAAAGATGTTCTGTGTAATGCGGATACATAATGCGTCTGCTGATACTGGCGATCTTCCCATCCGAGAGTGGCTTGTGCCGAAAATCCGGCAGGCAGATTGAGCTTTACCGTAGCATCCGCCTTGAGCCATTTATCAACATTATCCGTCTGCTTGAGCATAACTTCCGCTAATGGATTGTAATATTCACTACCACCAACCAATACATTGTAGCCTGTTTCACTAGTACTATCATAAACATGTTCCGTTGGATTCATCTTCAATGCCATGTCGAAACAGGAACTACTGCTCCGCTGATCCCGATGTGCTTCACGATATTCTGTATGTAAGCCTATTTCCAGCAAGTCATTGAGAAGATTAAAGTTTGCATTGATACGCCCCGAATAGTCTTTACGATTATCGCCTATCGCAATACCTTTCTGATCCTGTGCCATAATAGTGGCATATATTCTGGCTGTATGTCCCCCTCCCGAAAGGGTGACAACATGGCGCTGGGAAAGTGCTCCCTCATTTAAAAGTTCACCGTACCAATCGGTAGACGCTCCCAAATCTGTTCCTACACCGAACCTCACGAAAGCATCGCGATCCAGGACCTGTGGTCTTCTGGAAACTTGTTCGGTGGACAGCTCGCCTGTATATGATAATGTGATAGGACCTTCTTTCGCTTTCTTGGTAGTCACGAGAATGACACCACCAGCTGCCCTTGTTCCGTAAATAGCACCTGCAGAGGCATCCTTCAAAACATCAATGGATTGAATATCTTCCTGACTGATAGAACGCAAATCACCACCAGGAATTCCGTCTATCACAATCAAAGGGGAAGAAGAAGCATTGATGGAAGCTACCCCACGAAGCTGGAAACTAGCAGAGGCATTCGGACTGGAGGTCTCGGAAACATTCATACCGGAGATTTTTCCTTTCAGAGCAGTCGCAATGGTAGAGCCTCCCAATCCAGTCACTAAATCTTTTGAAGATATGGAAGTAATGGAGCTGGTCACAGCACGTTTCTCCATTGTTCCATAACCGATAACGACTACTTCATCCAGCAACTGATGATCTTCTTTTAATACCAAAGACAAGCTTGTCCGATTTCCCACCTTTACTTCAAGAGACTGAAAACCGATATATGAAATCAGTAATACAGCATTTGACGCAACTGACAGGTTAAATTTTCCATCCAAATCAGACACTGTACCTTTCCCGGCCACTCCTTTCTCCTGAATACTGGCACCAATCACCGGATCTCCATTCGTATCTACAATCACTCCTTGTATCTTTTTCGAAGTTGCTTCCGTTTGCTCTTGTTTTACCGGTACGGGAACCAGAACGATATACCCTTTTTCTATCTTGTAAGTAAACCCCGTTCCCGCGAGCAACTTATCCAAAACAATAGAAAGTTTTTGTTTCTTAAAATCAACACTCAATGTCCGATTCACATCTATTTTAGTCCGACTATAAGTAATGCTTAATTGAGTCTGACTTTCAATAGCATCAAAAGCTTTCAACAAAGTTATGTTTTTTCCGGCAATAGTAATCAACTGATTCTGCCCAAAGATAGTACCCAAAGGGACTATAAAGAATAAGGTTAACAATAAAATACGCAAATTACTGGTATGTTTTATAGTAAAATAAGAATTAAAATTCATACTTTTGTATATTAAATGAATACTACATTTAAGGTTCACTATTTCCTAAAATTTTAAATGATAACGGTATTTATTTCGGGTTGGACAAAAGGATCAGTTTTGTCCAACCTTTTTATGGATGGGTACCTCCTTTCTTACTCTTATTCGCCGGTGAAGCAGCTGTCAGTATCACAACCTTATTGTCTGTGACCTTGCTTTCCATACCTCCGACGGTCATTGTTACAATATGAATTGCTGCTTGAAGAGGTTCGCCCTTTCTAAGCTTAATGGTATATAAATCATTTGTGTATAAATGCGGTTCTGCCTTTATTTCTACATTATAATGTCGTCCCAATGTGTTCAGAATATCCTCCAGATGGCAATCGACAAAATTCAATTCACCACGTGTCCAACCGGAAGCCATCATCACATCTATTTTTCGTTTTTCATAATTCTTAGTCAGGTGATTGTATTCAAGTTGTTCACCGGGAGTAAGAATAAAACAGCTGTCTGGTGCCAGCAGGTTATTGATTTGCACTTTTCCATTTTCAAGAGTTGTAGTCGTTTTCCTGTCTTCCGAATATGCCTGTATATTAAACTTCGTACCTAAAGCACGAACTGATAACAAAGATGTCTTGACAATAAACGGATGTTTCTTATCCTTATGGACATCAAAATTCGCCTCTCCGGAAAGATAAACAGTGCGTGTATCGCCTCGAAAGCTTTTCGGATAAATGATACTGCTCTCCGAATTGATCTGTACCTTTGTCCCATCCGGCAAAGTCAATTCTCCCCGTTCACCCATGGGAACAATATATTCTACCAATTTGCAAGAATCAGTATAATCATTTATATAATGCCACGATAATAGCACTGAAAATAAGGGGATTAATATCATAGAAGCAATGCGAAGAAGTGGTTTGATTTCCCAATGTGGTTTTATTATCGGATTTGCAAGTCCCGCTTTACGCCGGACCTCATACCATGAACGCCGGGTGGCCTCATCAGGTTCAGCGATGATATTCATCCACTCTTCCTGTATAGCTTCTTCTTTATCTTCTGCATCAGCAGGAGAAACCAGCCAACGCCAAAACTTCATCTGCAAGGAGTTTTGCAGGGGATGGCGAACAAAAAAATGTATTAGTTCTGATATGCTTTTCTTCTTCATGATTTTATCCGTTTATTAATAAGATGCACGAGATAGAATACACACACAGTCTAAAAGCTATTTTTTCTACTTTTTTTGAGAAAGGAGAATAAAAGAAGAGTTTTTGTCAATAGGAAGTGGTTTTATTTAGAAAAGATAAAAGTGCTTCAGCATCTTGCGGATATCAGCCAATGCTTGTGTGAGATGGTTTTCTACAGTCCGTTTGTTTATTGCAAGCAGTTGCGCTATCTCATCATTGTTTTTACCTTCTTTACGGCTCATCTCATAAATTCTTTTTCGTTGGGCGGGCATTTGCTCTACCGTATGCTGTATCAACAACAGTAATTCTTCGGCAAACATATTTTCTTCGATGTTTCCCGCACCCTCATTCTGCTGACGGGAAAGATTCTCCTGTTGCTTTTCTCCATATTCATTCACCAAAAGTATATGTCGTAAATGCTGGTACACAGCATTCCGGGAAGTCCGATAAAGGTAGGCATTCAGATTTTCGATTTTTGCCATCTCCTCACGCTTCTGCCATAGTTTGAGGAGAATATCTTGTGCAAAGTCCTCTGCCGTTATATCATCCTGAAGTAAACCGGATATAAAACGTTTCACCCTCGGGAAATAACGCATAAACAAAACCTCAAAAGCTTTCTCATCTCCTCGTGACAAAGCTCTCAACAGTATTTGCTCTTCTGTAAATTCCATTTGCAACTTATTGTGTTTAAGTATTAGTTGCAGCAAATATAAGAATTTTCCTATTAGCAATGAAATTAGAAATTCTTTATGAAAGGGTTCTAAGACAAATATAGCCGGATAATATTTCATACCCGCCTATATATTACGTGCATATTACTTATATATCACTTGCTTTTATTTAGTTCTTCAATGTCTGTGCCTTACTCTTCTCTGCCCAGGCTTTCTCCATCCCATAGAAGTTTATTTCCTGTCCTGCAGGCTTCCCATCCAGCTCCGCCTGTTTCTGCTCAAAGAAGGCTTTCCAACGCTGATAATACAAGTCTTTCAAAAGTCCACTCCATTCCCGATGCGAATAATCATGTAGTCCGCCTTGATTGGCAGCAATGCTATCTCCCCAGACTGTGATTAATGCGGAAGCATTCCATTCGTACAATCGCTTTTCTTCTTCTGTAGTTCCCAGAGAACGAGCTGCATTCAACCAAGAGGAAACGGAAAATTCTTTCCGGGTAGATAACAAACGATCTTGCGCCAATATCAAGTCCAGGAATTGCTGTGTTTGTTTGCGGAAATCCTCTTTGTCCTTTCGGTCATAGCTCTGTGATATTTCTTCAAGTAACACATTTCCTTTATCGGCATTACTCTGACGTACGATGTCTACCAAGTCATACTCAAAATTGTTGTTTCCTTTATACTGGTCGGCAACGGAAGTAAATAGCCGGGCTGCCTTTGCAGTAGAATCGGGAGCATAAAATAGTTTGGAATATCCCCAAGTAGAAGTTCTATCCAGATGGAAACCCGGACGGGCACATAACAAAGACTCAATGGTTCCTTCACCCTGATAATCTTTCGGAGCATTGTAAACGGTGTGTTCCAATGCACGCCAAGCCTCCATTATTTCCGGTGAAACTTCTCTGCCATAACGAGCTTTCAAGTAAGTCTGCAACCATTCATCGGAAGAAAAGCGTTCTTCACGCCAAGGAAGTTCGTAAAGGAGTTCGAACATCACCAGATTATTCTCTATGCCCTCCGGGGTTGCTCCTACTCCATGCAACATTTTCCCATTAGTGTGTGCACAAGCATCATAATACCCGTTCACCAGCTGATTCATCCGGCCGTGCAAACCAACATTACCTCCAAAATTCAGTAACATACAATAAAGCCAGTCGTGTTTGCCAAAGCCCTTTTCCCGATACCACATGGAATCCGGATCTCCCCATTGGGGACGTTTCTCACTATATAAATCTAAAACGAGCAAATCTCCCTGATTAAGAGAAGCAATCATTTCTTCCCGAGGATTCGCCTGCCAGGCCTGAATGATCCAAACAGCCTTCGGATTGGCTTTCTTCATAGCTGCCATAATGGAAGCACCGGTTTTCGCCAAGTCTACTCCTTCCGTGTTACCTCCCTCATGAAATGGATCCATGCTGTAATAGTTGGCTTTTCCATAGAGTTTCTCCAATTCCTCATAATACATAGCGGCAAAAGAATCGAAGTGTTCATCTTCCGTAGAAAGGAAAGCCGGACGGGGGAATCCGCACCATTTACCGGGATCAGCAATCTGATAACCTAGCTTTTCACCAATGTTACGGGGAACCATTCCAGCATATCCGGGGAATACTGGTTCAATACCCAACTCCCGCATACGGGCTACGATCTTCTTCTGAAGCGCTTCTTGTTGCTGATACCAGCTATCGGGATTCGGTCCACCCCAACCCTCGAGATTATTCATTTGCCACCAAGCCATAAAGGCCGGGCCGGAAATAAATTCATTGACTTCTTCTGTTGTGTATCCCAAACGTTTCAGCAAATTGTACCAGACCACCTCCATTCCAGTGATGCTCAAAGGCATATTGATGCCATGCATTGCCATCCAGTCTATTTCTTTTTCCCAACGCTCCCAATCCCAGAAAGCCATGGAATAAGAATAGGTGCAATAGTTCAGATAATATCTGTTCTGCATGGATGTCTCCTTACGTATCTTTTCTTGTGGAAGCGGTAGTATTTCCGGTAACTTCTGCGAAAGATTATTCCAGGAAAGATGAATACCGGCTACATATTTCAGATACCAGTTCAACCCCGTAGCCAGAGACAAATCAGAGTTTCCGGTTATCAGCACTTTACCCTCTTCAGAAGATATTTCAAAATAATCTCTTAACGGATTGTTTTCATCAGCAATCATCCGAAAAAGAATACGATCTTTCGAAGTACCCTCCGTCACACGATCTGCCAATGCATTGACAGGCGACTGTTCGGTTTGGCAGCTACATATCCATGTAGCCCCCAATAATAGAATGAATAAAAGACGTGTATACATAGCTTTATTTACAATTTATCAAATATAATAATTAAGAGTCGCATTTTATATCTATTTACTACGTTTTATTCAATGAAATAAGAAGAATTGTGGACGGCCATATACATTTATATCTTTCACCTTTCCTGACAAGAATGAACCTTTACGAACTTTCACGCGAAAAGCCGAAACCTTATAAATTTCTTTCAGATCTATAATAACCCGGTGAGGATGATTAGGTTCCATAGCCGCATCCGTATGCCAAAAAGAAGAGATATCTCCATCAAACAGGTTTTCCGCTATTCCCAAGTTCTTATCAGCTTGTTCGCTGCTTACATAAACGACTTCCCATTTAGTTTTGTCAATCGGCTGTCCCTTATCATCTATCAGTTCCACTTCCGAAATGCAGGCCTGATTATCCTCTGTGTAGGAAGACAGAGTCTCTATACAGAAATGGCGGAGAGTAGTCGCAACCGGTAAATCGAATGACTGCCACTCATTAGTCTCCTGCAAAGTAGTTTTTAATGCAAGATCACCGTCTTCCAGAATCGGAGTGCCTGCCACTGCACGACGCTGGCCCTTCTGATAATTCTTATCAATACCTAGACTATCCAGAATGGGTTGATTCAATCCTTGCAAAACACGCTTACCCGTATCTTCCATTTCAAACACTACAATTTCGTTTTCTCCCTCTTTCAGCCATGGAGCGGGCAGATAGAGTGTTTGTTGAGGGCCGATATTCCAGAAACGTCCCAGAGATTTGCCATTTACCCAGACAGCACCTTTGCCCCATTGACTCATATCCACAAAGCAGTCACCTTTCTTCTCCACCGTAAACGTTCCTTTATGGAAAGCGGGAACGCCTTTGATGGTTTCGCCAAACTCCATTTCCGAAACTTTTTCTTTATACAGAGGCAATGGAGTAATAGACCATCCGGTCAACTTTTCATTTCCCCACAAAACTTGGCTGGTGATACCTTTCCGGTTAAACAGTATATCGGGGCCGTAGTTGACGCGTCCGGTATTTTCTACCAGAATCTCCAGTGTGGCAGGTGTCTTCGGCACATTCAAGGTCACACTGTTCTGATTGTAACGACGATCCAGACTGGCTACCTGCTTACCATCAATGAGGATCACAGCATAGTCACGCAAATCCTGTATGACAAGTTTCTGTTTTCCCGCTTTTTGAAGTGTGGTCTGATAATGAATATATCCGAAATCAACTCCCAAATCCTCCATCGACAGCACATTTTCAGACTGGGTAGTCTGATGAAATGCAGTCCTTAATGGAGCACTTTCCTTTAATTCGACTGTTGCAAAAGTGGTAGTCGGATTATCTGCCGGAACTTCCGGCAGTACTGTTCCCGCAGGCAGGTATTTCTGAATCACTTCCCTGAATGCATGATATTTGGGATAACAATTTCCCCATTCACCCAAGGGAGCGTCATAATCATAGCTTGTGGGCTGGGGCTGATAACCGCCTCCGGTATTGGCTCCATTGGTATACTCAAAGTTTGTACCACCGTGGAACATATACATGCTGACAGAAACACCGTGGCTCAACATCCAGTCCAGCTGTTCGGCGGGACGTTCATAAGCAACAGAGGAATGTCGTCTGCCCCACTCATCAAACCAAGCCGGATAAAACTCCGCAACAAAATAGGGACCGCCCTTTTGGTACTTATCTACCACTTTGAATATATCTTCACCAAACACTCCGTTCAATGTAGGCAGTGCGCCCTCAACATGTCCGGCTTCCACCTGTCCACCACCGTCACAGGTAAATAGCGGAACATTGAATCCTGCTTCTTTAATCATATCGCGGATAGCGGCAAGATACTCTTTATCCGCTGCATACGATCCATATTCATTCTCCACCTGCACCATAATAATATTACCTCCATTATTGATGGTCAAAGGAGACAGTTGTTTGCCAAGTTCTTTGATATATCGTTCACAATAGGACAGGAAACGCGGATCTTTACTGCGATAAGTCATATCCTTTTCTTTCAGCAGCCACGACGGGTAACCTCCGAAATCCCATTCTGCACAGACATACGGACCGGGACGAAGAATCACATACAGTCCCTCTTCCTGTGCCGTACGGATAAATTCCGCAATATCAGCCTGTCCACTAAAGTCAAACTCTCCCGGCTGACGTTCATGGAAGTTCCAGAAAACGTAGGCAGATACCGTATTCAGTCCCATCGCACGCGCTCTCTTCAGGCGGTCACGCCAATACTCGTGCGGAATGCGGGGATAGTGCATTTCTCCACAAATCAACTGGATATCCTTTCCCTCGATAGTAAAAGTACCATTTCCTATTCTAACCTGTTCCTTGGGGGAGGAACAGGAAGAAATTAGAAATGATACTATGATGTTAAGTATAACAAGTACGGTTTTATGATTTTTGTTCATCTTCATTCAAATAAGATGTAAGTTTCGAATACTCCGACCGCAACATGAGATCTGTTCTATACGGTCGGAAGTATTCATCAATTTATTTTTAGAATGTAACTGTTCCGAACAGGTTCACGGCATATTTGTCTGCATCATCATACCAATGAGTCACATTCTCTGTTTTAGCAAACTTAATGGCATATACCGAATTGTATTTCCAATCGGCTACTTTTTCCGGCATCCAGATTCCTACTTTATAGGTCCCGCTCACACCGGCTGCTACACTTCCTTTGATAGTGTATTTCGCAGCCTGATTCGGTTCCTGTTCGGTAGCTGGAATCCAGGTTTTAGGATCCACATCCAGTTTGAATTCTTTCACTACCTGACCGCTTTCGGAAACCAGTACGAGATATACCTCTTTCGGATTAATCACCGTAGCAAAACCGGTATTTGTAATCGTCAGATCGTATTCCAAATTTCCACTTTTTGCTTCTACTTTCGATTCACTTTGAAGATTCAGACGATAACCCAAATGGTCGCGTACAAAATCATAGAATGAACGGACAACGTCATTGCCCTCCTCATCTTTGAAGTAACTCTCATCGAACAGAATGTGATTATCATTTAATAAAGCGGGATTTACCTTTACCCGTTTCCAACTCATGATATTCAAATCATAGTTTTGCGTCACATCAAATGCCGAGTAACGGTGTTCGCGCAAAATACGCAGTGATTTTATCGGACTAATCAACTCTGCCAATCCCCATTCTGTATCCTCATTATAAGGGATCTCACCACTCATATAGAAATTGTTCACTTTCACCTCTTCCGTTATCTGCTTGTAATCATCCGTATTAGGAACAAAGTCATTGCCCGGTGCAAGCGGATGTTCGCCGGCTGTAAAATAATCATTCGCATATCCGATGCGTCCACGAGATCCTTCCTGTTCCAGTGTCAACGCTTTCTTATGATTCGGATAACGCATTTCTACACAATAAGGTGCAGGCAAGGCTCTCAATAAAGCACTGACGATTGCATTCTTCGCACTCTGGTCATTCATCAACGGAGAAGTATGCCACTCTCCCCAAGCACCGATAAAACCAACCTGCATGGTAGCAATTTGTCCAATGTATTCATTCAACAGAGGAGTAAGTTGCTCGATGTGCCGGAGAATCCATTGTTTGGATTCTCCACCGGAAGTATTCAGCCCGGCGTGATTGTATGCAAAACGAAGAATGGCTTTATACCCCTGCGCTTTCATCAACTCGAATATCTTGCGGATATTCGACAGAGCTTCAGCATCCAGGTCTTTACTCACCCAGTTAGTTAAGTAGATATATTGCTGTACAAGAGTCAGGTTGTCGTCCTTTGCATCAAATTGCTCTACTTTCTTCGTATACAAATCATTGCCATAAACCTCATAATCATTATATGGACTTTTCATTTGGTCGGCAAGCAAATTACATTCCAAGTGGAATCCCCTATCGGGATTCCTAAGCGACTCGATCGGTACAATATTTCCTGTTACCTCCGGAGTTTCCGGTTCACTCGTTCCGTCTTCTTCTCCATATTGTCCCGCATATACATCTATTGTATCAGAACAAAAGCTACACATAATACCTAATAATAAGGTAGATAATATGGTCATAGTTTTCTTTATATTGATTAACATGATTGATATACTTTTAATTTTCACCCGATTAATTTTCATTGTAGATAAAACGTGCAGGAGCACCGGTTGTCCAAGAACTCCACAATGTTGCCCCTCCATCATGAAGAATACATTGATGAGACATATCATCAGTGACCAACAGATAACAGTACGGTCCGGTATGATTAGTGATTGCATCACCGCTCCATTGACCGGAAGCACACAAATTGAATTTCCAGTCGTTCAAATGCGCCTGTCCTTTTACTGATTCATAATATTCAGGATCTTTCAATACATTCCATTGACCTTCGGCAGTTCCGGCTTCTGCAAACAAATTCTTATATTCCTGTATGGTCGGCAAACGCCATCCCTTAGGTGCTATCTTATCACGAATATCGTAATGATAATGCACTCCATAGGCTTTCACTCTACCTTCTCCGAGCGATGCAGGTGTCTTTTTGAAATTATTCGCTTCAATATCTGTACCATCAGCATATTTAGTTGCGCGCAGGTTATCTGCCAACCAAACCAATGATGTTTTGTCACTATAAAATATACGAACAACACGATAAGTAATCTTTTCATCTCCACGAACATCGATGAAGCGCATCATTTCTGTCATATTCAGTACTCCGGAAGAACGTGACACCCATTGCCCATCATCAGTCTTCACATTCCAATACACAGAATTGGAAGTCCAACGTTTGATAGAAAGTTTATCGAGCAGTGCCTGAAGTTCTTCATGAGTCAATGATGATTTACCATTCACAACTTCCACACTATGTTCGGCAACCGTCTGTTTCATTTCAGGATCCAGTGAGAAACAAAGCGAGTACGAGGTAGATTCAGGCCATTCCTGGGTATCCCATTCAAACTGCACAGCAGTTTCCGGGGTATTTTCAGCCAAAGAAATCTTAGTCAAATCTTCCGGCTGCACTAATTTGCTAGTCATACGTTTCACCCGAATGGTGCGTGCTTCCGAAGCTGCTGCGGTTATATTACCAGTTTCTTTGACCGTCCAATACAATACCGCTTCCTGCCCCGCTTTAATTCCCAATTGAGAAAAACTCTGATCGGCAGTCAGTGCAGATATCGCAACAGAAGTCGATTTTCCTGCATCAATTATTACCGGTTCTTTGAATTTCCTGTCAGTACAAATAAGCAGCTTTGCTCCATTTTCCAGAGGTTTCTCCCAAGAGAAACTATATTTCTCAATCGATAAATCATTCAAATCAATGATCGCTCCATCTTGAGGCGCGCTCAAGTAAATATCCGACATCGGAATGATTACATTGTACTTGTCTTCCTTACATCCGGCAAGCAACAAGATTCCTAATAGACTATATAATAAATGTTTCATAATGCTATCTATTTTTTAGTAACCGGGATTTTGAATTATAATGCCTTGTCCTTCAGTAATCAGATGAGTAGGCAACGGGAATTTCTCATATTTATATTGTCCATCCACTTTCGTTTCTATTTTACCTGTCGGCTGTCCGGCAAATCTTGCTTTGGCAAGTGCTGCTTCAATAAATTTTCCGTGGCGGATCAAATCCTGACGACGCACTCCTTCAAAATAAAATTCATGTCCACGTTCTTCCAACAATTTATCCAGAAAATCTTCTACAGATGAAAAATCACTCAATTGATAAGCTTTTAGTCCACCATGAGTAACCCGCACCTGATTCAACAGGCCAATCGCCTCTTGAGTGATACTGTTTCCATTGCGAACGATAGCTTCCGAAAGTAAAGTCAATACATCCGCATAACGATAGATGGGCATATCTATTTCGCACTTCTCACCTACTACCCCCTCAATTTTATATTTCACCGGAATTGCACCGTAGAAGAGTATACCTGTCGTACCACCGTCACGGTCAAGCGCCCGGCTATGGTGTACGCCCTCTGTACCTGTATATTCACCAATAATTCTTTCACGTCTCTTGTCTTTAGGATCATAAGATTCGTATGCAGGCCAGGATATTTTAAATCCTCCCCAGGTAGTCACCGACATTCCGGCAGGAAGCGGATAGTCAGAAGTCAGTACGTGAGCGAACCATTTCTGTTCCATCACACCGGCCTCGGCCACACATGAGAATATGACTTCCGAATTCTTTTCACCAGATAAAGAGAACAGAGAGTTATAATCGTCTACCAATTTATAACCGTATTCCGGTTTTGTCAATTCACGTCCTATTTTCTCCGCCTCATCCCATTGCTTGGTCATCATGTAGAATTTCAGCAATAATGTATTGGCCAATCCTTTGGTGAAGCGTCCGTAATTTGTATCTTCATACTTATAGGGCAACACATTAGCTGCATCTTTCAAGTTGGAAACAATGTATTCACGCATAGCTTCTTCCGACAAACGTGGAATAACAATCTCCGCTTCCGGTTTTTGCAAAGTCTCCAGATCGGCGATAGGTATCGGACCATACATATCATACATCAGAAAAGCCAGGAAACCACGTCCGCATTTCAATTCCGCCATATAGCGAGCTTTCAAGGTTTCATCCATATTCACGTCCTTGATGCGATCCATTGTCAAAGTCATGGAAGCCAAATACTGGGAATAGTCATACACACGACGATAGTCACCGTCGATATGCCAGTCATTAGCTTCATACGAATTGTATACGGTAGTCCATCCCCAAGTGTTTTCCACATAATCGGTTACCATTTCCGAAGTCGTCACATAGCCTGCCGCTACTTCAAAAATTCCCCACGGAGAAAACACATAATAAGCACTCGAATTGACCAAAGCATTTACATCTTCAGCATTTTGGGGAAACATTCCCGGATTAATTTTATTATATACTTCCTGCTCCAGCGTACAAGACGAAATGAGGAACAAGAGAGTTGCTATTGCAGTATAAATTGTCTTTTTCATATTCATCACTTATTAGAAAGATATTGATACACCAAAATTATATGAGGTTACATTCGGATATGCATAGGTCCCGTTGTCCGTTTCCGGGTCCAGACCTGTCCAGTTAGTAATCACAAACGGATTGTTCACGTCTACATATACACGGAGATTCTTGGCAATCTTCTGGCTGACAGGCACTTTATATCCCAATGTAATGCTTCCACAACGAACATAATAGATAGATTTCACATAGTAATCCCCCCATCCGCTTCCACCTCTGACAAATGTCGGATCTGTGGCTGTCAGGTTATTGCTATTAAAAGCTTTCAGGGCATAAGTAGAAACATTGATACCATTGTCCATACGTGTCCAGCCCTCATAATAACTGGCTCCTCTCTTTCTGCCGGCTTCTCCATAGAAATAGATATTCAAGTCGAAGTTCTTATATCTGAACGAGTTGTTCAGACCGTAGATAATTTTGGGATCACCATTACCCATATATACTTTATCCTCATCTCCCAATACTCCGTTTCCATCGCGGTCTTTCAACTTCATCATACCCGGAACCAAGTCTTTTTGAGCGTCCGGGACTTTTTCTCCCGGTTGCAGGATGCCAAGCGCTTCATATTCCCACCATGCACGAATCGGATCATTTTCTTTTTCATAAGGTTTGGGTTTCCAGTTCGGGTCACGTGTCAGCCAACGGTCATTGTAATGTGACAAGGTTAATGTCGTATCCCATTCAAAATCTTTAGTAACGATATTCACCGTATTCACTGTGATTTCCACACCCTGACTTTGTGTTGATCCTATATTACCCGCTATTTTATTTATTTCATTATAAAAAGGCAATGGTTTATTTGTCACCAACAAGTCTGTAATCTTACGTTTGAAATATTCGGCTGTCAACTTAAATCGGTTGTTGAGTATACCTAGATCCACACCTACATTAAATTCCGTAGTCGTTTCCCAAGTCAGGCTCCTGTTGCCCAAATCCGAAGCATATACTCCTGTTGATTCTGCACCTCCGATAATGGCACTTCTTCCCACTTCATAATAGTCGTAAATGCGATAACCGACATTAGAGTTACCCGTCTGTCCATAAGAAGTTCTTAACTTCAACATAGACAACCAGTTTGAAGCCCCTTTCATGAAATTTTCTTCACTTATCATCCAACCGGCTGATACGGACGGGAAATAACCCCAACGATTTTCCGGGGCGAAATTGGAAGCAGCATCAGCACGAACTGTAGCTTCCAGTAAATATCTGCCTTTATACGAGTAAGTGGCACGGGCAAACAAAGAAGCAATGCTGTTAATAGAAGCCCATGAACCTACAGATGGTTTCTTGTAATTTCCTGAACCCAAACTATTATATCCAAAGCCATCTACAAGAAAATCTTCATTTCCGGCACTCAATCCATCATTTTTAAATTTTTGGAACGAATAACCACCAATAGCTTTCACGTTATGATCGCCAAAGCTCTTGGAGTATTGAGCTGTCAGCTCCATCAGATAGGCAGTACTTGTTTCCTGCGAAATATCCGCTCTTCCGTTTTTGGTCTTTCCCTGCAAAGTTGTCTTAGGCAAATAGCTGGAACGTTTCTGGAAACTACGGTCGACACCTAACTGCAACTTCACTTCCAAGTCTTTCAACGGTTTCACGGATACGAATGCAGATCCTATGATCCGGTCTTTTACCGTATTATCCTTAATATCCAACAAAGACACCGGATTCGCAACGAAGGGACGTTTCGGATCAATGAAATAATTTCCTTCAGAGTCATAGATAGGAATTGTAGGATTGGATTGGATAGCACCGGTCAATACGCCGGAATATTCATTGGCATTGTCTCCCAGAGGAACATTGTCATACTTATTCTGCGAGTAAGTAGCAGTCAGTCCGAAAGAAACATATTCACTCAATTCTTGATCCAGATTCAAACGGGCAGAAAAACGACTGACACCATTATTCTTGACAATTCCTTCCTGGTTCATATAGTTGACAGAAGCCAGATAACGAGTTTTCTCCGTACCACCATTCACAGAAAGATTGTGCTGTTGCGTATATCCATTGCGCATCACCGCATCCAACCAATCGGTACCGCTAGCAGTCAATATTTCATCATTATTGAAAGTGGGTTTATATTGAGTAGGCGGAGTGTCCTGCTTCTCAACATATCCTTCATAAATACCCATTCCGTTCAACTTTAACCACTCTTCATGCATCTGTTTATTATACATATCCATATACATACGAGTATCAAGCATCTTGTAGTTGGAACGAGCTACCTGCACCGACCCCATACCGGAATAAGTCACTCTGGGCTTTTGACTTTTACCACGTTTGGTGGTAATCAAAACAACTCCATGTCCGGCACGCGCACCATAAATAGCTGTGGAAGCAGCATCTTTCAACACAGAAATGGATTCAATATCATCCGGATTCAATGATTCCAGTACATTATCAATATTACCCGATTCATAGAAACCATTACCAGAACTTAAATTGGAAGTAGAAGATACCGGGAAGCCGTCGATTACAAATAAAGGTTCATTACCAGCACCGGTAGACGCTTCTCCACGAATACGAAACTTCGCCTCACCACCCGGCTGTGCAGAAACCTGGTTCACACGGAACCCCGCTGCTTTACCCGCCAACGCACGAGATACATTCGGTACGGTATTCATCTCCACATCTCCCATGTTTACCATAGAAACGGCACCGGTCAATGTCTTCTTGCTCTGTGTACCGTAACCCACCACTACCACTTCGTCAAGTTGTTTGGAATCTTCCTGCAAAGTGATTCTCATGTTTTTTCCGGGTTGTACGGCAACCGTCTGCGACTGATAGCCGATATAGGAGATATCGAGCTGTGCCTTCGATGAAGAAACGGAGAGTTTGAAATTCCCGTCAATATCTGTTATCGTACCGTTACCCTGTACTCCTTTTTCTAACACACTGGCCCCGATAATCGGTTCCCCCTGTGCATCTGATATAGTACCGGATATGGTTATTTTCTTTTCTTGTTCCGGAGACTGTGCCTCGATGGATAATATTATCTTCTTGTCCAGTACCGAATATTTTACATTAGTGCCGGAAAAGATTTCTTTCAACACACTAAAAATGTTGCTTTTATCAGCGGAAACTGATACGCGACGATTCAAATCGACATGCTTATTATTGAAGAAAAAATCGAAATCAGACTGCGCTTCAATCTCTTTCAAAATGTCCTCCACTCGCTGATTACGTACATCAATACTGATTAAAGCCTTTTGAGCGTAACTATCGGCTGCATAGCTCAATCCGATAGAACATACAAAGAACAAAACCAATAGTCTCATAGATAATGGGATTTTTTTTGAGGTTAGCCAAAGTGACTTTACCACCCACAAAAATTGGATGCTAAAATAATTTTGCATAATTT